>JAWOGI010000224.1:0-5767 GCA_046496975.1 Desulfobacteraceae bacterium
GTAGTGGGTAGTGGGGAGTGGGGAGTGGGGAGTGGGGAGTGGGTAGTGGGTAGTGGGGATTGGGTGTAGTGGTTAGTGGATTGGAGGATCTGGCAAAAAGGGCTGATGATGAACACGAGAAACACCTTTACCGTTTCTGAGCTGGATCTGGTTGATGACGCAGTGTTGCTTGCCGAGGAGCTGGTCACTGAATTTTATAAAATTTCTTCCGGGCTCTGGCTGAAGAACCGGTATGACATCAAGACGGCACGACAGCTTTCCAAAGAGGAAACCGTTGACGGTCCCTTTGCCCAGGTGGTCGGATATGTGGCCAAAAGAAAAGCGGCTCTCCTCGAGTCTTCGGCGTTCAATTACTACACCGTCTGTCTCCAGGACCGGGCCATTCTGGCCTTTCTTGGGAAAAACCCGGATCTTGCCTTTTTTCCTTTTCTTGTCTATGTCCTGGTCCATGAGCTGGTTCACATCGTCAGGTTCACCACGTTTCAGCAGATCTATGCCGCCTCCGGCGAATCAAAGATTGTGGAAAAAGAGGAGGCAAAGGTCCACGCCATCACGCAAAAGATCGTAACCAGGGGTTCCGTTGCCGGCATGGAGAGGATCCTTGCCTGTTACCGGCAGCCGGACCAGTATCCAGGGTTTGATAAAATTTTTTAAATTTTGCACACCATTCCTTGACAAGGATTAAAGACTGACTACTTTATCTTTGATTTTGCAACTGACCCAAATAAAAACGCGGAGAAAAGAGAAAATGCCGATTTATGAGTATGAATGTACGGATTGTGGAGAGGTTGAGGAGGCCTTCCAGAAAATTTCAGACAAGCCGCTGACCAAGTGCAGACACTGCAGCGGTAAACTTCACAAACTGATTTCCCAGAGTTCATTTCATTTAAAAGGCTCAGGATGGTATGTCACTGACTACGGCGGGGGAGAGAAGAGCAAGGAATCTGCTCCCAAGCCGGCAAAGGGTTCTGAGAATGCCAGTGGAGGCAAAGCTGAAACTGCTTCAGAATCAGCTCCGAAAAAGAAAGAGACCTGATTCTTTTTCTGGAGCTCACTTATATACACACCTAAACTTTTAATAACTTTTTACGATTTAAGGAGATTGAGATCATGAGTTTGAGACCATTGCAGGACAGAATTCTGGTTGAGCGTGTTCAGGAGAGCGAGAAAACCAGGGGGGGGATCATCATTCCCGACACCGCCAAGGAAAAGCCCGCCGAAGGCAAGGTGATTGCCACCGGTAACGGCCGCATTGCCGAGGACGGCAAGGTGCTTCCCATGGACATCAAGGTGGGAGACAAGATCCTTTTCAGCAAATACGGCGGAACAGAGGTGAAAATCGACGGTATTGACTATCTCATCATGCGTCAGGATGATGTTCTCGGTGTGATTGAATAATCACCTGGCTTAACTTTAACTTTCCCGCCGGAATTCCTCTCCCATCATTTTTTTTGGGAGGGAATGACGAGTCAGTCTGATAGCGATTGGGGCTGCATTTTCTGATTTTGTCCCAAGGATACCCCGATATGGTTTAGACATGGTGGGACAGCAGTCATAATCGATCAATTAACATAGATTAACATAGATAAAATGGAGGCCGAAAAACATGGCTAAAGAGATCAAATACAGTTCAAAAGCCCGTGAAGCAATGCTCAAAGGCGTAAAGACCCTTGCAGATGCAGTGGTTGTCACCCTTGGACCCAAGGGAAGAAACGTTGTCATTGAAAAATCCTGGGGTGCCCCCAATGTGACCAAGGACGGGGTTACCGTTGCCAAGGAGATTGATCTGGAAGACAAGTTTGAAAACATGGGCGCCCAGATGGTCAAAGAGGTTTCCAGCAAGACCAGTGACATGGCCGGTGACGGCACAACCACTGCAACGGTTCTGGCCCGGGCCATCTACGAAGAGGGTCAGAAACTGGTTGCGGCCGGCAACAATCCCATGGAGATCAAGAGGGGCATCGACGCTGCCGTGGCAGTGATCAGTGAAAATCTCGAGAAGATCACCAAGCCCACCAAGGATCAGAAAGAGATTGCCCAGATCGGCACCATCTCTGCCAACAACGACGAGACCATCGGCAACATCATTGCCGAGGCCATGGGCAAGGTCGGCAAGGAAGGCGTTATCACCGTTGAAGAGGCGAAAGCCATGGAGACCACCCTGGATGTTGTGGAAGGCATGCAGTTTGACCGCGGTTACCTCTCTCCCTATTTTGCCACCAACACGGAAAAGATGACAGCAGAGCTGGACGATCCTTTTATCCTCATCTGCGACAAGAAAATCTCCAGCATGAAAGATCTCCTTCCCCTTCTGGAAGAAGTGGCCAAGCAGAGCAAGCCCCTTGTAATCATTGCAGAGGACATTGACGGCGAAGCCCTTGCCACCCTGGTTGTGAACAAGATCCGCGGAACCCTCAACGTGGCTGCTGTAAAGGCTCCCGGGTTCGGCGACAGAAGAAAGGCCATGCTGGAAGACATCGCCGTTCTCACCGGTGGACAGGTTGTTTCCGAGGATGTTGGACTGAAGCTTGAGAGCGTTGGCGTCAACGACCTCGGCCAGGCCAAGTCCATTGTCATTGACAAGGACAACACAACCATTGTTGACGGCTACGGTGCCCGGGAAGATCTTGAGGGCAGGGTCAAGATGATCCGCGCCCAGTCAGAAGAGTCCACGTCCGACTATGACAAGGAGAAACTCCAGGAGAGACTGGCAAAACTCATTGGCGGTGTTGCCGTGATCAGCGTTGGTGCTGCCACGGAAACCGAGATGAAAGAGAAGAAGGCCAGGGTCGAGGATGCACTGAACGCAACCCGTGCCGCCGTTGAAGAGGGCGTTGTTGCCGGTGGCGGTGTTGCCCTTGTCCGTGCCATTGCTTCCCTTGAAGGCCTTTGCCAGGACGGGGCAGAGCAGAGACTCGGTGTTGCCGTTGTGGCAAGGGCCCTTGAAGAGCCCCTGCGCCAGATTGCCAACAACGCCGGTGTGGAAGGCTCTGTTGTTATCAACAAGGTAAAAGAGGGCAAGGATTCTTTTGGATACAACGCCAGAACCGACAAATACGAGGACCTCATCGAAGCAGGCGTTATCGATCCCAAGAAGGTGGTTCGCTTTGCCCTCCAGAATGCAGCCAGCGTGGCATCCATCATGCTGACAACCGAGGCCATGATCGCCGACAAGCCCGAAGAGAACGAAGGCGGCGGCGGAATGCCCGGCGGCGGAATGGGCGGAATGGGCGGAATGGGCGGCGGAATGCCCGGAATGATGTAGCCCCTTCTGATTCCATTGTGATGTAAATGAAAAGCCCCTGGCCTGTTCCAACGGTCAGGGGCTTTTTTGTTATTTTCTCGGAAAACTTGACAACAGGGGCGCTGTCGTATAGCATTACCTCGTTTGGGTATTTTTCTTCGCACGCTTTACCCTTCTGTTTCATGGCCTGTGCTGTGAGCAAGGCCGAACACATTAATCTGGAGTATTGTTTTATGATCCCTGAATCAAACGGCATTTTTCATATGCTTTACAGCGCAGGGCCTGTTGTAAAGTCTGTGCTGCTGCTGCTTTTCTTTTTTTCCATCACCTCCTGGGCCATTATTTTTATTAAGTATCGATATGTCCGGAAAGCGTACAAAGAGTCCGTTGATTTTACAGATCTTTTCTGGCAGTGCCGGAATCTTTCCGATGCGTTTTCCAAGGCAAAGATGTTAAACACCAGCCCCGTGGCCAGGGTCTTTATCACGGGGTATATGGAGCTGAAAAAGAGTGTCTCCCAGGGAAACAGGGCAGATCCTTCCAGGGCCGGGGAGAAGCTTTCGGTAAGCCCCTCCCAGACAATGGGCGGTGTCAAAAGGGCGTTGCGGCGATCCATCGGTGTTGAGGTGCGGCGGGTCTCCCAGCTGGTTCCCTTCCTCGCCACGGCGGGCAATACGGCGCCGTTTATCGGCCTCTTCGGTACCGTGTGGGGGATCATGAACACCTTCCACGGCATCGGCATGACAGGTTCTGCAACTCTTGCCGTTGTTGCCCCGGGAATCTCCGAAGCCCTTGTGGCAACGGCGGCAGGCCTTGCCGTTGCCATCCCTTCTGTTATTGCTTACAACTATTTTACCGACAGAATACGGGTTCTGGATTCCGAACTCCAGAGTTTTGCCGCAGACCTGCTCAACATCATCGAGCGGGACATCCAGCGGCAGAAGGAGGTGTGATGCAGTCTGATCCGGGCAGCAGTCAGTTGATGTCGGAGATCAATGTTACTCCGTTTGTGGATGTGATGCTGGTGCTTTTGATCATTTTCATGGTAACGGCTCCGATGATGGTCCAGGGGGTGGATGTGAACCTGCCCAAAACCGCTTCAGGGCCCATGGAGAAAAGCGAAGAGCATCTGGTGATTTCCGTGCGGCAGGACCGGACGGTGTACATCAATGACCAGGCCATCGGTGTCGAGCTTCTCGCAGAGAAGCTTCTGAAAATCCTGGAAAACCTTGACACCCGGACGGTTTACCTGAGGGCCGACAAGAGCGTTCCCTACGGCATGGTCGTTGATGTGATGTCCCGGGTCAAGAATGCCGGCGTCGAAAAACTCGGCATTATCACCCTGCCGGACGAGGAAACGTCCTGATTGAAAACCAATGGATGATATCGATACCCTCAGCCGCAACAGAAGCGGTTTGCCTGAAGATAACGGAAACAATAAAAAAAAGGGCCTTGCCCTTTACTTTGTCTCCTTCTCTCTTCATGTCTGTTTTCTGGCCGTTCTCTTTTTTGTCCAGGACATGACACCGGACCGTGTGACTCCCCCGGCCATTTCCGTGGACCTGGTCTCTTTTCCCTCTGCTGAGCAGACCGAGGCCGAACAGCCGGTTCCAGAAACAGACAGCAGCGCCTTTCAGCCGGAACCGGAACCGGAACCATCTCCTCCGCCGGAAAAGGAAGTTGCGACCAAGGCGCCGGAAAAAAAACCTGAGCCGGAAGTCGCAGTGGAACCAAAAAAGAGCCAAAAGCCCGGGGTGGCGGTGGAAACGGAGCCGGAGCCGGAAAAAGAGCCTGTGATCACCTCGGCACCGGGGTTGAAAAAGAAGCCCAAAGACCTGGACAAGCTCAGGCCGGTCAAGAAGGTCAAGAAGGAGAAGAAGAGCTCCCTGAAAAAACAGACCTACAAGCCTGAAAAGGTTCTGGAAAGTGCCAGGGAGACCATGGAAAAGCAGGTAAAAGAGAAAAAAAAGGATACCCTGAGCGATGCCCTGGAGCGGCTGCGCAGCGAGGTGGAGCGGGGGGACGGTAAAAAACGGGGGGTTTCGGCCAGTGCGGAGGCCTCTTCCGGCAGTGAAGCCCGGGAGCCCGGGGCCATTGATCTCTACAATATCGAGCTGATGTACCGGATTCAGCAGAACTGGGTGTTCAACGATCGGCTTGCCAGGGCAGCAAAGGACAGTGAGGTGCGGATTCTCATCAAAATTCTGAAGAGCGGCCGGATCAGGGACATCTGGTTTGAAACCCGTTCAGGAAACAATTATCTCGATGATTCCGCCTACAAAGCCGTTCAGAAATCAAACCCCCTGCCCCCCCTTCCCAAGGGGTATTCATCCTATGATGTTGGCCTTATCTTTACCCCCTCAGGACTGCAGTAAGGTTGGTACACTATGTTTAACAAACAACAATAACCAAGCCTTGAAGCTGCTTTTTTTGACCGGGGGTAATCCGCTGGGGGGCGGCGCAACACGACTTTTATATAACAGCCATGCCCTGCGGACACAACAAAGATAGAAAGTCGAATTA
>JAWOGI010000252.1:0-6239 GCA_046496975.1 Desulfobacteraceae bacterium
TAAAAATCAGGAACTGCGGTCAAGTGTGTCCTCAAACAGCCTGATTTTCTTAACGCCTGGCAGGGAAAAAATCCTTATCTCCTTTGGTTCTCAAGTTCCAGCCGGGGCAAATCCACTGGGGGCTCTGACTCGGTTGTTTCATATAACGATCATGAGCAGCGTGCTCACAACATACCATGAAAGCCATCAGCCGGCTGATAACTGAGTATTGGTCGCTCTCTCCGTTCGCTCCAGCGCTCCAGTTAGTAGTGAATAGTGAGTAGTGGATAGTTTGAGATCTTCACTCCCCACTCCCCACTTATCACTTATCACTTTGCGGATAAAATCCGCAAGCAGTACTGATTACTGAAGGCTGATGGCTGATGGCTGATGGCTTTTTTATGGAGGCTAGTGGCCGGCGCCCTTGCCGGAAACGGTGTCCACGATGGTCTTGGCAAGGACATAACCAAGTCCTGCCCCGATAATTCCAACGGTGTACCAGGTGCCGCCGAAAAAGAGCAGATGCCCGGCGTCCCAGGCCCATTCAAAACAAAACGGAAACATAATCGTTCTCCCTTTTTTGTACGGCCTGCCCGGGGATCATTCTCCACCAGGCAGACAGATCTTTGTTCTACATCATCTTCCGGTCCGGCACCTTGCAAAGACCAGGGTCGGACCGGTAAAATTCCCTATTCAGCGTTGAGCTCCTGTTCCTGGGGGAAAACCGGCAGATACCGATAGGCCAGTGACAGCAAAATCACCCCGTAGGCAACGGGAAGAATCGTGGTGGCCACTTCCTGCCAGCTGGGGTAGTAAAGGGCCCAGGTATCAAAGGACATCACCGGCGGTGCCATCACCTGGAGGACCATAGCCCACCTGTTGATGCAGATCCCCAGGGTTCCCAGAACAATGGCCGCAACCAGCAGTTTCGGTTTTTCCCGCCACTCCTTCTTGATGAGAATGGCCGCCGGAACAATGCCGCCGATGACCAGCTCGGCAATGAGGATCCACACGCCGTAAAAGGCGTTGTTGGAGTAAAAATCCATGAACTTGAAGCCCATGGAGGGGGCGGTGACAGAGGCCCAGTAAATGGTGTCGATGATCTTGGCAACCAGGTATGTGGTGATCATCCAGCCGGAAATCTTTGCCAGCTTTTGCACCACATCCTCCTTGACCAGTTTCTTTTTCGTGATGCGCTCGATGAGCTTGAGCACGGCCATGGTAAAGCAGGGGCCGTAGGCCGCCGCAGACCAGGTAAAGAGAAAAAAGGTCCAGGGCCACACCAGCAGCCCTTCCCTGAAGGCAAAGGGCCGGCCGTAGAGCACGCCGGCAACACCGCCCAGGGAACCCTGGTGAAAACAGGAGAGAAAGGCGCCGGTGGCGGCAAACACCGCCATGACACCGTGCATGTTGTGGCTGAGGTTGTGAAAAAACGGCACCTTGTCAAGCTTTCGGTTTTCCAGGATCAGGGGGATAAATTCGATGGTGAGCACGCTGAAGTAGAGGGAGAGGCAGAAGGCCACCTCGGTCAGCATGGAGTGGACATTGGCATGCCAGAAGATGAACCAGCCCCTCAGGGGCTGGCCGATGTCGATGGCAAGAATCAGCAGCGCCGAGCTGTAACAGATAAACCCGATGACAACGGCAAGGTTGATGATGTTTTTCAGCTCGTCAATGCCGAAAACATATTTTAAAAGACCTGTAAAAAAGGCACCGCCGCCGATGGCAATCACAGCAAGGTCAGCCCATATCCACAGGGCAAATCCATAGTAATCGTTCATGTTTGTCTGGTTGAGTCCCTTGAGCCAGCACAACCCCATGGCATAAACGCCCCAGAGAACAACTACAGCAGCAACGGCCATTCCCACGGCAAAGGTGGGAAATGGGCAGCGTTTGGCTCCTTTGGGTATTAATGCAGAATCCATATTCATTTACTCCTAACGGTTTGGATATTGTTATTCATGACCTTGGCTGCCATGAGTTCCAGCCTGTTTCCATTCCCCTTCAAGGTAGTTATCCCCGGCCTTCCTAACCCACTCACGGTCGGAGATGTAGTACACCTTGGGGTTGGTGCCGAGTCTTTCAAGGAGGCGGAAGGCCTTTGGTGCCCTCGGCCGTCCGGCACGGTGGGGATCGGGTTTTACCAGCCGGTGCACCTCGTGGTCCGGGTTGTTCAGGTCACCAAAGATGATGGCGCCGGCAGGGCAGGCCTGGGTGCAGGCGGTCTGGTACTCCTCCTCTTCTATTTCCCTCTCCTCATAGTAGGCAAGATCCCTTGCCGCCTGGTAACGGTGGAAACAGAAACTGCATTTTTCAACAACACCTCTCATCCTCGGGGAGACATCCGGGCTCAGGTATTTTTCCATGTCGCCGGGCCATTTCGGGTCCCACCAGTTGAAATACCGGGCGTGGTAGGGGCACGCCGCCATGCAGTACCGACACCCGAAGCAGCGGGTGTAGATCTGGCTGACAATCCCCGTGGTGTAATCGTAATCCGTTGCCACGGCAGGGCAGACGGAAACGCAGGGGGAGTGGCCGTGGTCCCCCTTTCCCCCGCACTGCATACAGGGCCTTGGCAGATAACACACCTCGGTATCGGGAAAGGATTTGCCGTTGGTGATCTTGTAGACCCGCATCCAGGTGATACTGTCCTTTTTATCTGTCTCGTCTTCCTTGAACGGAACGTTATTTTCAGACATGCAGGCCACCATGCAGGAACCGCACCCCGTGCACTTGTCCAGGTCAATAACCATTCCATATTTATGTGCTTTTGCATTATGTTCTTGTTTCATCAGAACCTCTTTTGCGATTGTAAGCTATTTAAGCCCTGGAAATTTTTGCCATGATGCCAAAGGCAGCATCCAGTCCTGAACCGGCATCCTGCACCGGACCCATGAGCTCATTGACATTTACGCCCTTACCGTCAACATACCTGTTGTTCCCGGTATGGCCGAGTCCTGCAGCCATGGCTGCAACTCCGGGCATTATTGTTTCAGAAAGATGCACTTTCACCTTTGCCTCTCCCCTGGGCGTTTCCACCCTGGCGAAATCCCCCTGGGCGAGCTTGAATTTCCCGGCCGTTTCCGGATGGATCTCGACAAAGCCGTCGTTGTTTTTCAGCACCGTATCGGAAACGGTCTTCAAGGCAAAAGGCGACAACTGGGTATTGCCGGCTGCAAGCCGGAAATTGTCCACTGGAACAAGGGTGATGGGAAAACTGTCGTCCCCTTCGGCGCCGTTGCCCTGGGCAAAGAGGGGCTGGAAGGAAAAATCAGCATGGGCAAGGGGAGTGGATGAAATCGTCTTTTCCACCACGTACCCCTCGTCGGACAAGGTGTCCCACATGTCGCCGGTGACATTTTCCAGGCACTGGTCATAACTCTTCCACGGAAAACTGTTGCCCACGGAACCGCCAATGGCCTTTGCCATCTTGATGATGACATCACCTGGATTTTTCGTGTTAAACAGGGGATCGACCACGGGCTTTGCCAGGCTGGTGACCCGCCTGACCACCATGGAGCTCTCCTGCAGGTCTTCTGTTTTTTCCAGGAACGTGTGGCTGGGAAGGATCAGATCCGCCTCCCGGGCCGTTTCGTCCATGTACGGAGAGAAACTCACAACAAAGGGAATTTTTTTGAAGGCCTCTTTCACGGCGGCGGGATCCGCCATGGCGTAGCAGGGGTTGGCATCGTGAACAAACAAGGCCCTGATGGGGGCTGTTGACGCCTTGTTAACCCTGGCAACAAAATTGGACAGACACGAGTCAGTATGGGGAAATTTTGAAGAGCCGGCCTCGTCGATTCTCGGCTTTTTAAACCGCTTTTCTGCAGCCGCATCCATGTCAACGGCGGGCCAGCCGGTGTATTCCCGAAAGGCAAGGGTCCAGACACCGCCCTTTTTGTTGATATTGCCCTTGAGGCAGTTCAAAGCGTGGACAGCGGCAAATTCCCTGAGGCTTCCCGCCGATTCGCCCCTGCCCTTGCCGGCAATGGCCACACCGGTTTTTGACCGGGCAAAGGATTTGGCCATGGCAGTGATTTTTGCCGCTTCAATGCCGGTGGTTTCCGCCACCCTGGCAGGGGTGTAGTCCGAGGTTACTGCTTTGGCAAAGGGTTCAAATCCCTTGCCCAACCGGGCAACAAATTCGCCATTGTACCATTTTCTGCTGACCATAACACTGCAGATGCCAAGGGCCAGGTCTGCCTCGGTTCCCGGTTTTGCCGGAATCCACATGTCGGCATTGGCCGCTGTCCTGGAGAGTCTCGGTTCCACCTGGAAGAGTTTTGCCCCCCTCTCTTTTCTCGAGGCGTTGACCCGGAAATTGTGCACAGGTGATCCCCACCCTTCTATGAATCCGCAGCCGAAGCTGAGGATACAATCGGAATTTTCCAGGTCAAACCCAACATCGCTGTTCTTGCCGTGCATGCCCGAGGCAACGATCTTCCAGGTGTCTGCCATGGACTCCATGGTCAAAAAGTTACTGGACCCATAGGCCGTTAAAAACCGCTTGAAAAGCCCGGCAGTGGTCCCCCTGTCATTTTTTGCAATGCAGGCCAGCTTGTGGGAGTCACCGTCCTTTCTGATTTCACAGAGCTTTTCATAGACTGTGTTCAACGCCTCGTCCCAGGAGACCTCTTCCCATTGCTCGTTTTTCTTCACCATGGGGGCCTTGATCCTGGAGGGGTCGTAAAGGTATTGAAGGCCTGAAATGCCGTGTAGGCAAGCCCCGCCCTTGTTTACCGGATGATCCTGCTCTCCTTCTATCTTGACCGGCCTGCCCGCTATTTTCCTGACACTGATGCCGCAGTTTCCAGAACAGAGACTGCACACCGTATTATCAAATGTTACCCTGCCATCTTTGGGAACCGGAGTCCACGACCAGTTCTGGGTCCAAATGGAAATATCATCGGTCAGCTTCCACGTTACCGGCGATGCGGCGACGCCGGCTGCTGCGCCAAGTCCCAGTCCCAAGAAGCTTCTTCTGTCTATTTTCATAGATTATACCTCAATTAAGTTTAAAGCATTCCAAAAACAAAGAAAAGTTTACTTGTGGCACTGAAAGCATGCGCCCTGACTTCCCATTTCCTCTTTGTGGCATTCTGCACAGTCATCCATCTTCATCCTGTCCCAGGAGTGCTTTTTGATTCCCCAGATGTTCTTGCCCCAGATATCGCGACTGTACCCGGTAATTCGGTTCTCTTCATAGGTCTTGCTGGTGGTTGACTCGCCGATGTCGCCGTGGCAGGTTCTGCACTCCATTCCCGCACCCATGGTATGGGCGGAGTGGGAGAAAAAGACGCAGTCCGGCTGTTTGGAATAGACATGCCAGGGCACCTCTTTTCCTTTGGCAAGGTACTCTTCACAGAATATCCTTTCGTCTTCCGTGTACCCCATGGGCTCCTCATAATGGCAGTCATAGCAGATTCCCGTGTCGGGAATGCCTGAAAAGCTGCCGTCAGCACGGGTATAGTGACAGGCGTCACACCCTCCCATCTCTGCTGTATGAAGCGCATGGTCAAAATTAAAGGGCTGCTCTTTTTCCGAGTAGAGCAGATTGGGGAAAAGCAGCCAGCCTGAAAGAAAGCAGACAGCAAATGCTGCGATGAAAAAGAGGACTCCAAGGCCAAGCCCCGAGTCCTTTTCCACCTTTTCTTCTTCAGCTGGACCGCCTCCGGCCTCATCCTCTGAACCTTTTTCAGTTTTCTCTTCTAATTCACTCATGAAAACTCCATCAATTAAAATTGTTGATGATCCTGTTAACCGTGACCGGCAGCGCCGGCTCTATATCTTTACTGTGAAAGGCTCTCAAAACCTGCTCCACAGTTACCTCCTTAGGGCTTGGTCATAACAGCGACACAGCGACAGTCCACCGCATTATATATTAAGATCTTATTTTCTTGTCAAGGTAATTCCTCGGCCATGGCCATTCTAATTTTGGGGCTTGGTCATAACATCGGCCACCCTGGGGTGGGGTCAGGCTTTCGTTATTAACATTATCGTGTGCTTTATGGTTTGACTGTGCTTTTCTGTCCGATAACGTCAATAACAAAAGCCTGACCCCTTTGGCCCGCTAAGCTTGAAACACGCATCTTTTTTGCTTGTTTTTCTTTTAATTACAAATGATTATCAGGGTCTGACCCCAATGATATATACGGTTTCCGGGCTTACAAGAGAGCTTAAAGAGTTGATCGAAGAGAGTTACCCCTTTGTGTGGATCTCCGGTGAGATCTCCAATTTTTTTACCCCTGCGTCGGGCCACT
>JAWOGI010000273.1:0-4003 GCA_046496975.1 Desulfobacteraceae bacterium
TCTAAACAGCTGCCGCTCACCTCGGAGCAGCCCATGGACGGGCTGCGTGACTCGAAGAGGAGCCCTGGCTCCATGAGCGTAGGGCAATACCCCGAATCGGCTGCCGGCGCAACACGACTTTCATATAAAAAAAAAGAATGATTTTCCTTGACATCCCCTGCCTGATAAGTAAGTATTACTCACCATACAGAGAGGCGACTCCCCGGAGACCGGGGATTATAAAAACAGGGCTTGGTCATAACATCGGCCGCCAAATGTGACGAGCGGCGGATGTTATGACCAGGCCCCAAAAACATGCTCAGCAGATTTCAAGGAGGAAAGATATGGCACTGGACCTGAACTCCCCGGGCAGACCCATCGGCCCCATGACCAGGGATTACAGCTGGAAAGATGTGGTACTCTATGCCCTGGGGGTGGGGGCCGGATTTGACGAACTCGAGTACTGCTATGAAAAAAATCTCAAGGTGCTGCCCAGTTTTTCCGTGGCGTCCATCGTCAATTTCGATTTTTTGTCCACCATTGCTGAATTGACCAATATCAACATCATGGGTGTGCTCCACGGGGAACAGAAGATCGTTTTCCACAATCCCGTTCCAGTGGAGGGGCGTTTAACCACAACAGGGACAGTAACAGACATCTTTGACAAAGGAGACAAAGGGGCCGTTGTTATCGCTGTGTTTGACACATTCCACTCCAATGGCGACAAGCTCTGCACAAACACCTTGACTGTATTTTCCCGTTTTGACGGCAATTTTGGCGGCCGCACCTCCCCGGAAAACCCGTTTGAGTTTCCAGAGAGAGCCCCGGACCACAGGGTAAAGGGGATCTCATCGGAGAACCAGCCCCTGCTCTACCGGTTGAGCGGTGATGTTTTCCAGCTCCATGCCGACCCGGAATTTGCAAAGGCCCTGGGGTTTGAAAAGCCCATCATGCACGGGCTCTGCACCCACGGGTTTGCCTGCCGGGCCCTGATAAAAAGCCTTGTTCCCGGAGAACCGGAACGGGTAAAAAGAATGGACTGCCGGTTTGCCAAGCCCCTTTACCCCGGGGAACCCTTTGAGACACTCATCTACAAAACAGAACCGGGAAAGGCCCTGTGGAAAACCGTGCACCCGGAAACCGGGGAAAAGATTATCACCAATGGTGTCTTTGAATTCCATGAGCCGGAAAAGGCTTAAAACCGAGAAAAATTTCAACAAAACCGAGAGGCAGAGGAAACAGCGATGGCGAAACCAAGAACTCCCCCGCCAGGTCAGATCAAAATAAAAAAAGCCTTTTTAGAGCTCATGAAAACAAAGGATTTCCACTCCATCACAACGGCGGTGATAGCAAAGCAGGCCGGTGTTACCGAAGGGCTTATCTACAAATACTTCAGGGACAAAAAAGACCTTCTCTACCAGGTTTTAGAGGACTATTTCCACGAGTTCCAGGAGAATATCGAAAAAAAGATACAAAGCACCGGTTCGAGCATTGAAAAGCTCAAGATCATCATTGCCACGAGTCTTGCAAGCTATACAGGCAACCGGGTCTTTGCCAGGATTCTCCTCCTCGAGGTGAGAAGCGCGCCGGAATACTTTAACTGCAGCGCCTATAAAATGGTCCAGCGCTACTCGAGAACCATCCTGAACATCATCCGGCAGGGGATACAAAACAACGAGATAAACCGGGAGGTTGACCCGAAAGCCTTGAGGAAGGTCATTCTCGGCGCCATCGAGCACGCCTGCCTGGGAGAAATCCTTTTTGACCGGGAAATTGACACAGAAACGGTTTCAGACAACGTCTGTCACATTATTTTTAAAGGAGCCCAGTCGTATAATGCGCAATCATAACATGCACAGTCCTAAAGATATCATGGAAAAGAGCCTCACTCAAAACAGAAGGGTACTTTGTGAAGACGAAGCAAAACAGTTTTTAAAGGCGTTTTCAATACCGGTGGTTCCAGAAACAAGGGTCCATGATGCCGGTCAAGCCGTTGCAGCTGCCGGGGAGTTCGGATTTCCCGTGGTGGTCAAGGGAGTTGGCGCCGCCCTTACCCATAAAAGCGAACGGGGGCTTGTCCGGACAGGGCTGAACAGCGATCTCGAGGTGAAAAATGCGGCAAAAAGTGTCATGGAAAAAGCGGGAGAAGAGCTTGAAGGGCTGCTGGTCCAGCCGGCGGTCAAGGGAAAACGTGAACTCGTCGCCGGCATGTTCAAAGATGAGCAGTTCGGCCCTGTGATCATGTTCGGGCTGGGGGGGATTTTCACCGAAGCGCTCAACGATGTTGTGTTCCGGCTTGCCCCCCTGGTGGAAAGCGACATGGACGAGATGCTGGACGAAATGCGATCAAAGGCCCTGCTAAAAGATTTTCGCGGGGAGAAAGCCGTAAACAGAGCCCAGGTCAAGGCGATCCTTTCCGGGCTGTCAGCCATTGCCAAGGAATTTCCAGCCATCAGGGAGATCGACATCAATCCTTTGATTGCCGATGCCGGCGGTTCACTGCAGGCCGTTGATGCCCTGATCATCACCGGAGGCAACCCGGAAGAGAAGACCAACACCCCTGCTGTTGATAAAAAGACCCTGGGATCACTCTTTTATCCCGAATCCATCGCCTTTATCGGCGCATCTGCCACCCTTGGAAAATGGGGACACATGCTGGTGACCAACACCTTGAGCGGGGGATACCGCGGCGAGATCTACCTTGTCAACCCGACATCCCGCACCATTGCCGGCAAAGAGGTCTATGCCTCGGTTACGGAGATACCAGGGGAGATCGACCTTGCCGTGGTGACCATCCCCGCCGGCAAGGTCCTGGAGCAGATCCCCCTTTTCCAGAAGAAGGGAATCAAGGGCATGCTTTTGATCACCTCGGGATTCCGGGAGACGGGCAGTGACGGCGCCCTTCTCGAAGAGAAGCTTGTCAAGGCGGCCCATGACGCCGGCATTATCATCCTCGGCCCCAACACCATGGGCATCTGCAACCCCCATAAACGACTGTTCTGCAACGGCGCCCATGTCCACCCGATCCCGGGCTCCACCGCCCTTGTGTGCCAGTCAGGCAACATGGGAACCCAGCTCCTCGCCTTTGCCTGTCAGCAGGATGTCGGCATCAGGGCGTTTTCAGGCTCGGGCAACGAGGCCATGGTCACCATTGAGGACTACATGGAAGCCTTTGAGCTGGACGAAAAAACCAAAACCGTTGTGCTCTACCTGGAAAGCGTCAAAGACGGCCGGCGGTTTTTCACCAGTGCCGTAAGGGTTTCCAGGAAAAAGCCGGTGGTTGTATTAAAGGGGGGCCGTACCACAGCCGGCGGAAAGGCCGCTTCCAGCCACACAGGGGCCCTTGCCTCCAATACCAAGGTGTTTGATGCGGCCTGCAGACAGGCCGGAATCATCCAGGTGCAGCAGCCCATGGAGCTGCTGGATCTTTCGGCGGTGTTTTCCTCCCTCCCCCTGCCCCGGGGAAACCGGGTGGCCATCATGACCCTGGGCGGCGGCTGGGGGGTCATAACAACGGATCTCTGCATGGAATACGGACTGGAACTGCCGACACTCTCCCATGCCATAACGGAAAAGGTTGACCTCATGCTGCCATCGTACTGGAGGCGGGCAAATCCCGTGGATATTGTCGGGGAGAACGACACCCGGATTCCCATGGTCACCGTGGAAGAGCTGTTAAAATGGGACGGCTGCGATGCCGTGATCCACCTTGGCATCCACGGCAAGCGCATCTTTGTGGAGAACATGGTCAACTCCATTGCACAGGTGGATCCGGATTACCCGGAAGAAGACCTTGAACAGGTAAAAGAACAGCTTTTCCAGTTTGAAAACGACTATATCGAGCACGTGGCAAGACTTACGGAAAAGTACGAAAAACCGGTTCTCGGGGTGAGCCTCCTTTCAGACCACAGAACAAGGACCCTCTACCGGATTGACCAGTGCCGGTACAAAGGGGTTTTCTTCCCGTCACCGGAAAGGGCTGTCAAGGCCCTGGCCGGCATGTGCCGGTACAGCCGGTGGCTTG
>JAWOGI010000278.1:0-12922 GCA_046496975.1 Desulfobacteraceae bacterium
TTTTTGGCCTCTTCGTCGATCACGGCGCCGAAGCCGTTTCGCGGGTCTTCCACCGGCCCCATGTCCAGGCTGTCTGCAGCCGCCCGGACTTTGTCCACGACCTTGTCATAGTTTTCCTCGAGCACGATCAGCCGGGAGAGGGCCGAGCATTTCTGGCCCTGGTAGCCGAAGGCCGAGGTGATGATTTCTCCCACGGCCGCATCCAGATCGGCGTCCGAATCCATGATGATCGCATTGTTACCCACAAGCGAGAGTATGGTTTTGGTAAGGCCCTTTCTGCTGCGGATATCGCCTGTTGTTTTTTCAAGGACCTTTTGTCCTGCATCGGTACTTCCGGTAAAACAGACAAGATCCACATCCGGGTGACCGGCAAGAAGTTCTCCGGGCTCGGCATTTTCCGCGGTGATCAGGTTGAGAACCCCTTCCGGGACACCGGCCTCCTCGAATATCGAGACCAACATGGATCCGATGATCGTGGCCTGGGGAGCGGGTTTGAATATCACGGCATTCCCGGTGACAAGAGCTGCCCCCACGGTACCGGCCGGTACCGGCAGCGGCATGTTGAACGGGGTGATCACGGCGGCGGTTCCCCTGGGTTCAATAAAGAGGCGGCTGGATTCGCCGAGCTTCGAACTGACCGGGTGACTGCCGGAAAGCCGGATCATCTCCCGGCCGTAGTATTCGAGAAAATCAATCGCCTCGTTCACGTCCGCCTGGGCGTCGTTCCAGTTTTTTCCCGTCTCCAGGACCGTCATGGCGGCAAGTTCGAACCGTTTTACCCGGATCAGCCCGGCGGCCTTGAACAGAACTTCGCTGCGCCGGCCGGGTCTGGTGTCCGCCCATTGGGACCGGGCCTCTCCTGCGGCCTTCACTGCGTTTTCCACCTCGTTGGCACCGGCAAATGCCGCAGTTGCCAGAATTTCATCCGGCGAGTTGGGATTGGTGGAATGAAATGTTGCATTCGTTGTTACATCCTGCCCGCCGATCCGGAGCGCTATGGTTTTCGGGCCGTTGAACCGGATTTTTTCAATGGCTTGTTGCATGGAACGTCTTGCATCCGGCGTCCACGCCATGGGAGGCTCATTCTCGAACGTCTTTTTTTCTTCGTATGCCGGCGTTTCCTCTTTGCCGGAAAGATATGCGGATTCATGGGATTTGGCCAGCTCCGCAGGATCGGTCAAAAGTTTTTCCCGGTCCACTCCTTCCTCGAAACTCTGGCGGAGAAAGGATTCATTGGAAGTGTTTTCCAGAAGGCGGCGGACCAGATAGGCCATGCCCGGGATCACCTCGCCGATGGGCGCATAGAGCCTTACCCTGTACCCGGCCTTGCCCAGGGCCGCCCGCAGGTTCTCCGCCATGCCGTAGAGCATCTGGAACTCGTACCGGTTTTCCGGAACGCCCAGCTCTTTGGCCGTTTCAATGGCACAGGCGATGGACCGGATATTGTGGGAGCCGCATTTGTAGACGATCAGGTCGTTGTTTTCCAGGATCCTGCGGGTGAGTTTTTCATACATGGCGTCCGTGTCATACTTGTTGGTGAACACCGGCACCGGTATGTTGTCCTGGTGGGCCCGGGTGACTTCCTCGTCCCAGAATGCACCCTTTACCAGGCGGATGTGGATCGGCTGTTTGCGCTGGCGTACCCAGCAAATAAGGTCTTCAAGCGGTTCTTCGGCATCCTTGAGATACGCCTGGTACACCAGCCCGACATGGGGGTAGCCGGCAAACTCCGGTTCTTCCAGGATGCTCTTGAAGGTCTCCAGCGTCAATTCTCTGAGGGGCAAATGCTCCATGTCCAGGATCAGGCAGGCATTGATCTTTATGGCTTTTCTCAGGATCGGCCGGAGCCGCTCTTTGGCCTTTTCCACGGAATGGTCAAAGGCACAGGCCTTGTCCATATACTGGGCGTACATGGAAGAGACCATCACCGACATTACGCATGTGGGTGTGTCTCCCCAATCCAGTTCGCTCTCTTCGTTTTTCTTCTTATCTCCCACGGGGTTCCATTTTTTCTGGATTTCCTGGAACCGGTCAAAAAATTCGATCTGGTCCCGGACAAACGCCTCTTCCTCTTCCACGGATTTGACTTCCTCTTTGAGGATTTTCATCACCCAGGGAAAGCCTTTGTCCCGGATTTTTTTCATGACCGGAGCGGCTTCGTCCAGGGTGTTGCCCACGATGAACTGTTTGCCCATGCTGTGGATGTTGCTGGAAATGGTTTTGGCCGCCATTTTGGCAGTCATGGAATCGGGGCTCACCATCTTCAGGCCGAACTGCAGGGCCTTGGGAAAATCGTGCTCAGGTCTGCAGAAATACTGCTGGATATGGTCGGCCACGGATTCCGGGCGGTTCAGGTAGGGGAAAACATCCACGAACCGGAACATCTGCACTTTGAACGCTTCGTCTTTCATGGACCAGTCCATCATTTTGCCGGTCCAGAAATCCTTTCGGAAAAGAGACGGTTTTTCCTTGTCCACCTTGTTGAAAATTTCAAGGCCGGTGTTCTTGACCCGGGATTCAAATTCATTAGACATAGGGCTTTCTCCTCCATTTGTGCCGGCCGGCGGGCCTCACCGCCATGCCGTACCTTTTGCCGGCCGGCTGCATCGGTTTTGGCTTTATCGTCGAGTTTCGCGCTTCATATCTTCTGCAATGTCGGCAAGCCCGACACGGGTAAGGGTTTCAGGCGTCGGGATTCCCTGTGAATCCCACCCCCTGGCCTCGTAATATTCGTCAAGAAGAATGTTCACTTCGTCTTCGGTGATATAATGTCCTTCATTGGGGCCGTTTTTCACCGGATCATGGCACAGCCGGTAGGGGGCGAAATCCATGTGGCGCCCGAAGTCTTTTATCTCCCGGACGAAAAACGACCGGGTCAGGTGCCAGATCATTTCCGAGACACCGATCAGCTCTTTCCAGGATTTCGCTTTGCCGGTGACTTTTTCAAACAGTTCCTCATAATGCTCAACTTCGAACCCAAGCTCCATCATCTGCAGCCGGCAGGTGCCCAGGACATCGAACATGGGCCTGAGGTGCTGGGAGTCGATCACTCCCTGGGCCTTTCCGGTGACCGGAGATTTGGGCATCTTTTCTCCTGTTCCGCCCTGGGTGATCAGATCGTGGACGTTGGCGCTGGTTCCGGTGACATCCTGGCCGAGCACCCAGGCCCGGTTGTGATGCGCCCCGATATCCGCCGTGAGATACGCCAGCATCATGCCCGGGGCGTTCCGGCATTCATATCCGGTCCACTCGAGTCCCTTGACATGCACGGCCAGCCTGTCGGCTTTTTTGCCCAGTTTTTCCGCGGCGATTTTTACACCGTCCGCCAGGAGATCGCCGGCTCCCTCTCTTTTTGCAATGATGTTCATCAGATGAATTACCGATTCAAGATCTGCGAATTTGACCTCCATTCCCATCTCTTCTCTGCTGATGATTCCCTTTTCAAAGCATTCAATGGCAAATGCGGCCACTGCGCCCCCGGAAATGGTGTCGATGCCCAGCTCGTCGCAGATATAGTTGGCATACGCCACCTCTTCGATGGACTTGAGTTCGCAGTTGCCGCCGAACAGCGAAATAGTTTCGAACTCGGGTCCTTCCACATAGGCGGAACCCTGGCGGGTCTTGGCATGCCCGTATTTGCCGCAGGGGATGGGGCAGCAGAAACACCCCTTGTCCGTGATTTTGATCTTTTCGAGAACGGCCTGGCCGTTGATCTGTTCGTAGTGGTCGGAATAGGAGGTTTGAAAATTACGTGTGGGAAACGCCCCCACCTGGTTGATGAAGTTGGTGATCCCGGCCGTGCCCTCCGGGGTCCAGCCGGTGAATCCGGGCTTTTTGTAAATATTTGCATACGCCTTTTTCCCGGATTCGTACAGGCCCTCCAGATCATATGCCGGAAGGCTTTTCGTTCCCTTGACCGCAATGGCCTTGATTCTTTTGTTTCCGACCACGGTGCCGATACCCGTGCGCCCGCACTGCCGGCCGAAGTCATGGGAGATGCAGGCGAACCTCACCCGGTTTTCCGCGGCAGGTCCCACCGTACAGATTTCAAAATCCTCTCCCAGATCCTTTTTCATTCGCTCTTCCAAGGTGATGGAACCTTGGCCCCAGTAGTCACCTGCAGGGCGAATTTCAACCTTGTCGTCTTCTATGAATAGATAACTGGGTTCGACAGCCCTGCCTTCCAGGACCAGCACATCATATCCCGCATACTTCAGGGCCGGTCCGAAATGGCCGCCCATGTTGCCGTCTGCGTATCCGTACGTGGCAGGGGACTTGGTGCCGAAATGGATTTTGCCGCTTGCAGGAAGATAATAGCCGCTCAAGGGGCCGTTGGCCATCACCACGATATTTTCTTCGGAAAATGGATCGCAGTTTTTGGGGATTTCATCATAGAGCATGCGGGCCACAAAGCCCCTGCCGCCTATATATTTGTCTGCGAATTCTTCGGAGAGCGCTTCTTTTTGAATCGTTTTTGTGGTCAGGTTGACCCGGAGGATCGTACCGGCATAACCGTATAACATGGAAATCACCTCTTTATTCATTACATTATGTAAGTGCCGCCTCTTCGGTTTCTTCAGCCCAGAACAGCGCTCCCCGGGGACATGCCGCCACGCAGGCGCCACACAGCGTACATTTGGCAGGAGCTTCAAGCTCTGCATGGGAACACATGACATCATGGGGGCATTCTGCCACACAGAGCATACACCCGGTACATTGGTCCGGGTCGATCTGATAGACCCCGTTTTCAAGCCGGATTGCATCTTCCGGGCAGACCTCGGCACATGCGCCGCACTGGTCGCAAAGGTGGATGCGGTAGGTGCCGGGACCGGGAAACAGGCCCTGTATCCGCAGGACAGACTTTGCCGGGTTGATTTCCCTGAAATTTTCCAGAGCGCAGACAACAAGGCAGGTTTTGCATCCGGAACACTTTTCATTTGCGGCTTCCAGTTTCAACATATCATCCTCTCATAGTATTTCGGGGTGTACCGGCGATGCCGCCGGGGTTTTATTTCTGGATTTTCTGTGTATAACCTGATAGAAGGACTGTACTATGACTCTATGGTCATGTCAAGGGGTGGTCAGACCAATTTTTGTGATTTTTTGCAAGAAAATCAAAAAGCCTGACTGTACTGGTGGTAAAAAGAAGAGGGTTGAAAAAAGAGTGTTTTTTCCCGGGGAAGGTGTTTCATGGGAATGGCGTACTCAACCACTTTTCTGTAGTCAAAACAGAGCCGGCAGGGGGTGTTCATGAGTACGGGGATTTCTTGTGCGAGTTTTCCGGAGAGGATTTCCAGGGCTTTTTCGGCTGCCGCCTCTCCCTGCTGACCCCCCTCCACCAGGTACCCTCCGACAATGCCGTGGCCCATCTGAAAATCCCAGGTGCCGTAGACTGGAACCGGAGAAGCGGCGCAGACCATTCTGGTTCCCCTGTCACAGGCAAAAAACTGGTTAAATGTTCCGGCAGAAAGCCGTTGACACCGCAAAAAACCAGGAGGCCCTCTCCACCCCCCTTGTGATCTCATCGGTCCAGAAAAAGCCTTTGTGGTAGGAGTTGAGCAGCAGAACCGTTTCATTTCCGTCTGGGGAAACAGTGGACACCGCTGCTGCTGCTGCTGATGATGATGATGGCAGCACCATCAGCCACATCACCACCGCCAATGCCGCCAGCCCGGAAATGAATGGCAGTCGCTCCCTCTTTTGAAAGGACCAGTTGAGCCGGTTTTTCTTTTTAAAGATCATTGGGTGTAACCCTTAAAGCACTTTTAGCCATTGCTTTCAGTTTTCTGATCTATACTTTATCCGCCTGACCCCACCCATTTTATCCACCGTTAGCGTTGCTCTCTTGAGGATGGCTCTTGCTGTAAACGGCAAAATAGGCCACTGGAACCACCAGAAGGGTAAACAGGGTGGATGCGACCAGGCCGAAGATCAATGCCCAGGCAAGGCCTGAAAAAACAGGGTCAAATGTGATGGGAAACGCGCCGATGGCCGTTGTCAGTGCGGTGAGCAGAATGGGGCGCATCCGGATGGCCCCGCTCTTGAGGATCGCCTCCTTGAATTCCATTCCCCGCTCCAGGGCATCGTGGATGAATTCTATGAGCACCAGGGCGTTTCGGATCACGATGCCGCCCAAAGCGATCATGCCGATCATGCTGGTGGCGGTGAAAAAGACCGGGTTGGAAAAGCCCCCCACCGGGGTGTTGAATATCCAGTTGAGCAGCAGAAAGCCGGGCATGATGCCGAGCAGGGTCAGCGGGATTGCCATCATGATCAGCACCGGCATGAAAAACGATCTGGACTGAAGCACCAAAAGGATATAGATGCCCACCATGGCAGCGGCAAAGGCGATGCCCATGTCCCGGAACACCCGGATGGTGATTTTCCATTCCCCTTCGCCCGACCAGTTCACCCGGGTGCCGGGGGGCATGGGATTCTCCTTCAGGCTGCTCTGCATGTCCAGAACGGCCTCGGCAGGGGCCCTGCCTGCCGTATCGGCCAGGACATACACCACCCGTTCGAGGTTTTTGTGATAAATGGGCTGCTGCACCTCTCTCTTTTTCACCTGGACCAGTTCTGACAAGGGCACCATCTTGCCCGATTTTCCCTTGACCGGTATGGCGGTGAGATCCACCATGGAAGACCGGATGGCCTGGCTGGTGGTCAAACGAATCTGGAGGGCATCCCTCTCGTCTCCCGTGTGAAGGGTTGCCGGGAAAAGTCCTGAAAGTGCTCCTTCCAGGGTCCTTGTGATGGTAGTTGTTGCGATGCCGTGGAGGGCGGCCTTTTCTTTGTCAATGATCAGCTCGGTTCGCTGGTGGGGGGCCTCTGCCATGGTGTCGATGTCCACCACAAAGGGTTCGTTTTCCATGACGGTTTCCAGGTGGTTTGAGGCGCTGACAAGGGTTGTGTGGTCCATGTCGCTGGTTCCGTATATTTCCCCCACCAGGGTGGCCAGAACAGGGGGGCCCGGCGGCACCTCCACGAGTTTTATTCGAGCACTGTTTTTTTGGGCAATGGCTTCCAGTTCTTTCCGGATTCTCAAAAGAATGGCATGGCTCTGGAGGTCCCGCTGGTTTTTGGGGAGCAGGTTGACCCGGATGTCGGCCAGGTGGCTTGCCTTTCTCAGAAAATAGTGCCTTACCATACCGTTGAAATCCATGGGCGAGGAGTCGCCTGTGTACGAGGCCATGTTGACCACTTCAGGCACTTTTTTCAGGAAGGTTTCGAATTGCGCCACCACAGACTCGGTTCTCTCCAGGGTGGTTCCTTCGGGCATGTCAATGACGATCTGAAACTCGTTTTTGTTGTCAAAGGGGAGCAGCTTCAGGGGAACCAGGCGGAAGATCGCCAGGCTGCAGGAGAGAGCCAGCAGAAGGATCACCCCGGCCAGGAGAAGATACCGCTTGAACCGGGAATCGAGAAAAGGGGTGACAATGGTTCTGTAGATCCTGTGCAGCAGCGGTTCCCGGCTGCTGCCGGGTTTTGAACCTTTACCGGCAGGGGTTGCCTCTTTTGACGCACCTCCCGAGGATTTCAGCAGAAGATGGGAGAGCCAGGGCACAATGGTCAAGGCGCACAGGGTCGAAAAGGTGACGGTGAGGGGAACATTCACGGCCATGGGACC
Source organism: Desulfobacteraceae bacterium (assembly GCA_046496975.1). GTDB lineage: Bacteria > Desulfobacterota > Desulfobacteria > Desulfobacterales > Desulfobacteraceae > DATFJZ01. The sequence goes on from JAWOGI010000278.1 coordinate 7,628, forward strand.
CATATACGGCCCCATCATGCCGGTGATGAAAAAAAGCGGTGCAAAGCAGATGATAATGGCCAGGGTGGACATGAGCACCGGGGGAAGCACCTCGGCAACGGCGGCAAGGGTTGCTTTGAAAGGGGTGACAACGCCCTTTGCGATGTGGCGCTGGATGTTCTCCACATTGGTGATGGGATCATCCACCACAAGCCCCAAAGAGAGAATCAGGGCAAACAGGGTCACCCGGTTGATGGTGTATCCGAAGAGAAAATTGACAAAAAGGGCCAGGGAGAAGCTTATGGGAACGGCCACAGCCACGATGACCGCCTCCCGCCATCCCAGGGTGAGGGCCAGGAGGATCACAACGGAAAGAATGGCAAAGCCTAAGGACTGAAGCAGTCCGCTGACCTTGTCCTGGGCGGTCTTTCCGTAGTTCCGGGTGATTTCCGCGTGCATGTCGTCGGGGATGATCTCCTGTTCCAGCTCCTTGAAGGCCTTGATCACATCCCTGGCCACATCAACGGCATTGGTTCCCTTTTTCTTGGAGACGGCCAGTGTGACAGAGGGGTATTTTTCCCCGGGGGTCAATTCCGGCCGTATTCCGGCGGTGCGGTTTGAATACTGAAAGGTCGTGTAGGTGTCGGCCCTGGCCGGACCGTCGGATATCTCTGCAATATCTTCGAGATATACCGGGCGCTGGCCGACAACCCCCACCACAAGGGATTCGACCTGGGCGACATCGGTTAAAAACGAGCGGGTGGCAACCGAGTATTCCACGTCTTTTCGGGAGTATTTTCCAGCGGTGATGGAGGCGTCAGCTCCCTTGAGCTTCTTTTCCACCTGGAGCATGGAGATGTTGAACCCCTTCATTTTTCCGGGAAGCAGGTCGATGCGGATCTCCCTGGGGCGCCCTCCGTAAATGGCCGTTTTGGAGATGTTTGTCACCCGGGAGAGCCGAGCCAGAACCTCCTGACCGGTTCTGTAAAGCTCGTGGTCGCTGTACCGGTCGGAAAAGAGCGTGACATTGACAATGGAGACATCGTCGATCTCCACCGGTTTTACAACCCAGTTCCGGATCACAGGGGCCACCGCATCCACGTTCATGGAGATCTTGTTGTAGAGCTTTACAAGAGAAGATTCCATCTCCTCGCCCACGTAAAACCGCACCGTGACCACTGCCCTGTTTTCATGGGAGATGGAGTAGACATACTCCACACCGTCGATCTGCCATAGAAGCCGTTCCAGGGGGGATGACACCAGTTTTTCGATCTCTTCTGCACTGGCCCCCGGGGCGTTGACAAACACATCGGCCATGGGCACCACGATCTGGGGCTCCTCCTCCCTGGGGGTGACGAGAAGGGACGCCGCTCCCAGGCAGAGGGAGATGATGATGAGTATCAGGGCCAGTTTCGCATCGAGGAATGTTTCCACAATTTTTGCTATCATAGGGAGCTTTCCCGGGTTATTTTTTTTTATATGAAATGGGTTCGCCTCCTTTGAGGCCTGAAAGAATTTCCACCATATCGTCCATGGTTCTGCCCGTTTTCACGTATCGCTTTTGATGCCGGTTGTTTTCCATGACCATGACGATCTCCAGCTGGCCGATTTTCCTTACCGCATCAGCCGGCACGAGAACCACCTCAATGCTGGCCGCCGGGATGAGCAGCTTGCCGTACATGCCGGGATAGAGGCCGGGGATGGACGGGAGGGCTGCCTTGACAAGGAAGGTTCTGGTCTCCGGGTCAGCATAGGGGATGATCTCTTCCACCGTTGCCCGGCACACCCTGTCAAGACTGGTGATTTCAGCGGTGAGTTCCTGCCCCTTTTTTATCCTGTTGATCATGCCCTCCCGGACATGGGCCTCCAGCCTGAACCCGGTCTCGGTCCTGATGGTCATCAGGGGTTTGCCGGGCAGGGCGAGATCCCCCGGTTCAATGGTCCGGGTGATGACCCGCCCGTTGAAGGGGGCCGTTACCTCTGTAAAACCAAGGCCCACCCGGGCTTCTGTTACCGTCTCCCGGGCCTGCTGGATCCTGGCCTCTGCCCCGTTCAACGCCTGGCCGGCCCTGGTAAAATTTGCCTTTGCCTGGAGCCACACCGATTTCGCCGATTCAAGCTCCTGTTCCGTGGCGGCACTGGAGTTGTAATAGCCCTTGATCCGCTGGTAGTGCTGGGCCGCCTCCTTGCGGGCGGCCCTGGCCGAATGGATGGTCTGTTCTGCCTGGCGTTTTGCCGATCTTGCCTCTTTCAGTGCCTCTTCTGCCCCGGCAAGCCGGGCCTCGGGCTGCCGGGAATCCAGGGTGACCAGGAGCTGCCCCTGGTGCACGTCATCTCCGGAGGTGACAAGGACATCTTTAACTGTGGCCTGGATCTGGGATTCGATCTTTGCCTTCATCCTCGGTTTGATGGTCCCCACGGCCCTGTACTTTTCTGTGATGGTTTCCACCCTTGCCGCTGCGGTGCGGTTCTCTTTTTCCGGATCCAGGGAGGGTTGGTCTGCAGTGGAAACGGCGGCGGCAGAAAACATCAACAGGGCCGCCAGAAAAAGAAAGATGAAACAGGGGAAGGACCTTTTTTTTGTAAGATGCTGCATGGGGTTACTCCTTTGCCCAGATTGAGGATAAAATGCCCAGGGCCCTTGCAATTTCTCCCTTTGCGATTTTTTTGTCAAACCGGGCCGCAGTCAGGTTGATCTCGGCCCGGCTTTTGGCAAGCTCGGTTTCAAGGTACCGGGTGATGGGCACCGAGCCTCCCTGGTACCGCAGTCGTGCCAGGTCAAAGGATTCTGCCGCCTTGGCCGTGGCGGTTTTGGCCACATCAAACCGTTTGCTTGCATCCATAAGGTCGAGGAAGGCGGTTTTCACATCCCGCAGCACGGCAAGTCTTGTTTTTTTCATGCCTGCCCTTGCCCGGGCCAGTTGGTATTCTGCCCCTGCTATTCCGGCTCTTGTGGAAAAGCCCGTGAAAATATCCAATTGCGCCCTTACGCCCACGGTGTAGTTGGCCTTGTTGGCGTTGAGTTCATGGGTCTTGGAGTCAATGTAGTATGTTGACTGGAGATCCACCCTTGGAAGGTATTCGGCTTTTGCCATTTTCACCTCTGTCCTGGCCTGTTTCAGCCGCTGCCGGGCCGATGCCACTTCAGGTCTTTTGTCAAGGGCGATCTCTTTTCCCCCGGCATAGGTGTCAGGGAAGCTCACCGGGCAGGAGCACCCCTTTACCAGGTTCATGGTGCCGGAAGGCTCCCGGCCCATGAGGTTTGCCAGAGCCGCTGCTGTAGTGGCGTAGAGGTTTTCGCTCTGGACCAGGTCTTTTTCTGCCTCGGCAAGCCGGGTCTTGAGGGAGAGGATGTCCGATTTGAGCACACTCCCCCCCCTGAAACGTACTTCCATGATTCTCAGCTGCTCTTTGATGGTGTTTTTCGATTTCCTGGCAATGGCCACATAGTCCTCGGCCTTCAGCAGGGAGAAATAGGTTTTTATCACGGCAATCACGATTCGATCTTTTCCCGTTGCCAGCAGGGCCTCTTTCTCCTCGATACCCAGGGCGGCCATCTTGCGGGCAAGGCGGTCTTTGCCCCCGTGAAAGAGGTTCCAGCCCATGGTGACCCCGGTTTCAAAATTGGAAAAACTTCCCGGATCGTTAAAATCGGTATTCTTGGGAAGAGCTCGCTGGTCAATGGTTTTGAACAGGTAGGCAGACGGGGCATCCCCGGCAGAATGGTCCGTGTAGAGAGAAACAGCAGGCAGAAAAAGCGCCCTGGTTTTTTCCAGGTCCGCTTCTGCTTTTTTCACCGCCGCCGCTGCCATGGTGATGTCGGGGTTTTCCGCCAGTGCCGTGGTGATGGCCGTTTCAATGTGCAGGGGGTCGGCCCGGTTAAACTGGATCTCTTTGGCACGGCCCGGCAGAACTCCTGTTGTCGATACAAGCAGGCACAAAACGAAACAGGCGAAGGCTTTCATCGTAACTCCTTTTCTGCTGGATGGTTCAGGTTTTTGCTGAAAAAAAGGGTGATTGTAATAAAGGCATAGCTTAAAATTGCCAAAATTGCAAACCATCCATAAAAAATACCCAGGGGGGCCAGACCGATTGCCGTGATCCAGTGCACCACAATCACCGTTGGAGAATGCATCTGGATGGGAAAATCGTTGGTCCGGCAGATGACGGCCAGGCCGCAGAGATTCCATCCGTACAGCGAGGCAAATACGTGCATGTGCATGAGCCATTTTGTCTTTTCAGGGTCATACCCCGGTGACATCTGCATGAAGATGTATGCGATGCCTGTGACAGCGGTAAAAATGAGAAAGCCGATGCCCGATGATAAGAATTGCTTCTGTTGAATTTGGGCGGCAAATTTCAGGTAGAGGAAAAATACCATTGTCACGGCCAGAAAAAGGGCAGAGGTGACAAAAATCTGGGGAACGAACCGTTCCAGCAGGATGAACAGAAAAAAAACGATCACCCCAAGGGTGATGGTCCAGAAGCAGAGCTCCATGAGAATTTTTTTCCGTGTCGTTTCTATCTCTTTCAGCATGGAAAAGACCACGGAAAGAGTGATCAGGGAGAGGGGAAATGAGTACCCGAGAAAAAAAGTGTCAAGGGTTAAGTGTTTCATTGTCACCAGGTGAAGATAGACATTGTTGACAATGACCAGGGCTGCAATGAAAATACCCATGGAGAGGCAGAGCAGGGATGCCTGGTGAAATTTTTCCGACACCGGCTCCCGGGGGTTGAAAAAGTGAACAGGAACAGGGGAAAATCGCCGGATGCGAATTCTTTCCACCAGAAAAATCAAAACCGGGGAGATGAGAATGGTAACCGGGTAGAGCAGAAAAAAAGCGGAAAAGGCGTAAAAGAGTGAAAAGAGGAAAAAGAGCCTTACCGTTTTCGAAACCCGGGAAGTTCCCCGGGTGTAATGGAGGATGATCGTGCCTCCGGTACAGAGGTTGAAGAGGAAAATGTGGAGTCGTTCATAGCTGTAATCTTCCAGGGGGAGATGAACCTGGATGAATCCAAACGCAAGGGCTGTGATCATCAAAAAGGAGAAGAGAATCTTTGTCCGTGTGTCCATGGGGGCTTTGTTCCTTAACCTTGTCATCTGTGGTTAAAACTTAGGCGGCCAACCGGATAGAGGGCCTGGCAGTGTCCGAAGGCAAGCTTAACCATTTTCTTTGTACTATTTCAAGAATTTTTTTATATGAAAGCCATCAGCCATCAGCCATCAGCCATCAGCCATCAGCCATCAGCCATCAGCCATCAGTAATCAGTAATCAGCCATTAGTAATAAGTTATCAGCTTCCAGTAAAATTCCGG
>JAWOGI010000285.1:0-6570 GCA_046496975.1 Desulfobacteraceae bacterium
GTGAACCATGGGGAAACCCTTGACGGTTCCGTTGTATTTGGGATAAATTTCTCTTCACCGGACAGGGGAGGGTCCAGGGCCAGCTGTTGGGCAAGGCTGGAATAGATCCTCTGGTAGAAGAGGCGGCGCATTCCCCTCATGTCCTCCGGGACAAGATCCCCGGCTCTGTACCTCACCGTGTCATCGGCGGTGTTGGCGGCAAAATGGCCCCAGGGGATGTAGCTGTTCTCCCTGAGGTATTCATAAACATGGCTTGCCGGTTCTTCTCTGTTGGCACTGTTTTTTTGCCACTCTCCGGTAATGGGGCTTGTTCCCTGTACTCCGGGTTTTAACACCATGGCAGCTTTGTACGCATCGGGCAGGTGGATGTTGTTGGCCAGGGCTTCGAACAGGTCATGGTGCTTGATATCCGGCCCGGGGTTCCCATTGTTCTGTTTTTTAAAAACAAGGCCCAGGGGGGCGCCTGTCCGGGGGTCAAAAACAAAGGAACAGCTCATGCAGGCCAGTTTGACAAGCTCGGCGGGGTCGGTGGAGCTGTTGGCGAGGGCAAGCAGCAGAGGTTCCGGCAAAAGCTCCAGCAGCGTGTCCCCGGCTTGGCCCTCGATTTTGTTTTGTTCCAGCCATGTGTCAACGGTGTTTAAAAAGGAGAGGGGAGGAGGGCTTTGCAGGGCGATTTTTTCCGGTGCCCGGGCATTTTTGTCCGCCCACCTGGCGTTGATATAGGTTGTTCCCCGGAAGGGGAAGGGGTTGGGTATCTCGTATACCGTATCTGCCCGGGATACGTTGATGTCGGTTTGGGGAAAATTCACCGCACTGGTCACGCTGGTTCCGTCGGTTTCCACGCCAAGGCTGGTGATCTTCTCTCCTTTTCTGAAATTCTTGACAAAAAAATGGGGTTTGTGTTCTCCTACAAGGAAGGTTCCTTCCCGGGAGACGGTTGTTCGCAACTGCATTACAGCTCCGGTGCCGTTGACGGGACAAGGCATAGAAAGATCAGGGGGTCTTCACTTATGTTTCGTATCTGGTGTTCTTCGCCGCCTGGAATGAACAGGGCCGTTCCCCTGGAAACCGGCAGCCATTCATTGTTGGAGAAGGCCTCTCCCCGTCCGGAATGGACAAAGATCTCATGCTCCCATTCATGGGCATGAAAAGGGGTGTGGCCGTTTTTTTCTATTTCAAAAAGGCGCATGCAGAAGTTCTCCGCCTTGTCGGCTTTTCCGATGAGCACCCGTCCCTTGATATTTTTTACGGCATCGTTATCAAATTGTACGGGATCAATATCTGTGTAGTGAACCATTTTCATTCTTCTTTCTCCTATCAATCAGTCATCAGTCATCAGCCATCAGCCATCAGTTATCAGCTTCCAGTAAATCCCTGCTGGTTACTGACAGCTGACGGCTTTCATGGTTTGCAAAAATCCACGCTGCCTGGTATAGTTGAGGAAATTGGTGAAAATGTCAATACCCGATTGGGTTTCAACCTTACAAGAAACAAGAGACAAGAAACAAGAGACAAGAAACAGGAGACGGCCTTATTCAAGTTTTACCGCTTGTTGTGATGCTCACAGCATAAAAAGGAGCTGCAATGATTGATATCGCAATCCCCGGCTTTGGCCATGCCGGGCTGGAACACATTGTCATGGACTACAACGGCACCATGGCCTGTGACGGAAGGGTGCTTGCCAGGGTGGGGGACCTTGTTGAAACCCTCTCAAAACAGGTGACGATTCACGTGGTCACGGCGGATACCTTCGGCAGGGCAGCCGGAGAACTGGAGGGGCTTCCCCTGACCCTCTCCGTCCTGGGCGATCAGGAGCAGGACCAGGCCAAGCTGGCCTATGTTGAAAGGCTTGGCAGCCACACCTGCGCCTGCATTGGAAACGGGAGAAACGATGCTGCCATGCTGGAAAGGGCCAGGATAGGGATCGCCCTTCTCCAGGAGGAGGGGGCATCCGTCAAAACCGTTTCAGCTGCGGATATTCTCTGCCGGAATATTGCAGAGGCCCTTACCCTTTTTGTCCAGGAAAAACGGCTCATTGCCACTCTGAGGTCTTGATATGACCCTTCCCTGGCATGGCCCATGCTGTGATCAAGGCCGCTGCCGGCCCTGGTCAGCTCCTCGACCGGATACTCTCAACGGCATCCAGGGCCGCCTCTTCAAGATCCGGGTGGTCAAGGGTGCCAAGGAGAGTTTCGATCCAGTGGAGAACCGTGCTGTCCCCCGCCTCTCCAAGGGCGTAGAGGATATCTCCCTTCACCGGAATTTCCGCCCTGCCGAACTGTTCCTGGAGCAGAGGTGCCGCCTTGGCGGCAAGCTGATGGTTCTCCTGGGCGATCTCTTCCAGGACCACCATGGCGCCGAGGCGCACCGACCAGGTTTCATGGGTCAGAAGCGAGATGAATCCGGGAAAAATTTTTTCCTGCTGCACCATGCTGCCGGCCAGCCAGGAGGCGTTTCCCTGTTCAAGGATTGTTCTCAGGGTTGAACCGCTGAGGTTTGCCGGGTCCCGGCTGACGATCATATCTGTCACCTCCCCAAGGGACACAGGGCCTGTCCATCGGAAGGCATCATCGTCAAGGATCAGGGTGGGGGCCGACAGAACCGATGCCCTGGCCGCGGTTTCGGTAAAAAGGGTGCCGTCAATGATGGTTACAGAAATTCTGCTGCAGGCAGAGGCCATGGCGGTGACGGTGTCGACGACCTTCGGACAGTGGGGGCAGGTATGGGCCACAAAGAGTTTCAGATTCACCGGTATGTCCACCTGTTCCAGCTGCATTTTTTGCTTTTCACCAAGAGAAGCCGAAGCCGATTGGGAGGGACTCTCTTGTGGGATGGCGACTCCGGCCGGAAGCTGGAGGGTCCTTAAAAAGGGTTCCAGTTCCATTTCCAGGGGAAGGGCCGAATAGGCAATGGTCTCCCGGGTGCGTATTTCGGGAAGGGCCAGGTCATGGTTTTTTCTCTTTTTGATTCTGATGCAGGGGGCCAGGTGTGCAAGTCTGTCACAGAAATGTTCCAGGGTGTTGTCCTGTTCATGGCCGGCTGCGGTAAATGTGATGTCAAAACGGTGCTGCTGATTGTCTGCCCACCTTGTTATGGTTTTTTCATCGTCTGTTTTCAATTTTCAGTGATCTCTCCTCTGATGATGGGAAGCCGAATGATAAAGTTTGCCCCTTTTCCCGGCCGGGTCTCCACGGCAAGGCTTCCCTTGTGGTTGTCATGGATGATAAAATAGGCAATGGAGAGTCCCAGGCCCGTACCAATGTCCACGGGCTTGGTGGTGAAAAAAGGCTCGAAAATCCTTTTGCTCTCTTTTGGGTCCATGCCCGGGCCGTTGTCTTCGATTTCCACCTGCACGATTCTATCCGTCTTTTTGGTTCTGAGGATAAACCGGGCCCCGCCCCTGTCCGGCTCTTTGAGTTTTTCAGCCATGGCCTGGGCGCCGTTCTGGAGAATATTGAAAAAAACCTGCTGGATCTTGCTTTTTTCACATAAAATGGTCGGCAGGTTTGCACCGTACTCTCTGACAATCTCTATTTGTTTAAAATCAAATTTTTTTTTCAGGTCATAATCGGTGCCGGCAAGATTGACCGCTTCGTCAAGCAGCTTTTCCATGGAATAGGAAGAGACGCTTTCATCGCCCTTGCGGGCAAAGCCCAGCATATCCTTTACGATTTCAGCAGCCCGCATGCCGGCCTCCTGAACATTGCCGAGCAGTTTGAATATATCCCGCCGTTCCATGAACGAAAATATGGCGGTCATGTCGGTTCCGGCGTCTTTGGCATCCCTCTGGTTTGCCGGCAGGTCTCTGGCGCTCAAACGGTTTTTAATAACAGACGCATTCTGGAGAATCCCTGCCAGGGGGTTGTTGATCTCATGGGCCATGCCTGCGGCAAGCCCTCCAACGGACATCATCTTTTCCGACTGGACCATGGTCTCTTCCATTTTTACATGATCGGTGACATCGTCAATTCGGATAACCGCTCCTTGAAGGTCCTTTCCGTCCAGGGGAAATATGGTGAGATCAAGGTAACGGGTTTCCCTGTTGATCGTGGCTGGGATTCTGCTTCGGGTATGGATTGTTTGCCGGGTTATGGCCTGGTCAATGACATCCATGGCCTGGTCGAGGGTGTTTGCCGGATGGCCGGTTCTGGAAAGGAATTCTCTTAAAAGACGATTTTTGGCCTCTTTTCGGCTGATCCCGGTGAATTTTTCTGCAGCCCGGTTCCAGTGGGAGATGCTTTTGTTGCTGTCCACCCCCACCAGCACCGAGGGCATGGAGTCGATGATGGTTTTCAGTTCACTGTTCCGGGTCTTGAGCTCTCCGTGAACGTGTTCCAGCTCGAGGATCATCCGGTTAAAGGTCTTTGCCAGGTCTCCTATTTCATCGTCGGATTCTATTTTTACCTGCTGGTTGATCCCCTTCTTTCTCACCCGCTCCATGGCATCCCGTAAAAAAGTGATGGGGGTGATGATGGTTCGTGTCAGGGTGATGTTCAAAACCACAAGCATGATCAAGAGAATAGATCCCATGAGGCTGCCAAAAATCACGTGGGATAAGAGCTGTTCGTTTTTTATTTCTTCAAGGGAGTAGCACAGGGTGATAAATCCCATGGGTTCTCCGATCACTTCTATTTTTTCCGAATAAAACAGGGAGGTTTTGCCCTGACACGCTTTTTTTCTGACCAGGGGGTAGGAGCTGTTTTTTGTGTCACTGTCCAGAGTGCTCTTCCGGGAAGCCGGGCTGATGCCGTCGTGGACAAGGAGGCTGCCATGGCTGTCAAAAACCTGGATGGCCCGCATTCCCTCTATTTTCATCATGGCTTTCAGCCGGATCTTCATGGCCCTGAGGTTTTTGTCAAAGATTTCATTGGCCAGGGGTTCCCTGTCCCTCTCCACCAGGGTCTTGAGGACAAGTTCTATCTTGTCCATGGAAGAGCGGAACCTTTTTTGCTGAAAGGGAAATTCAATGGCCGTGAAAATCACCGCAATGGAGGCAAATGTCACAAGAATGGCAAGATTGATCTTGTACTTTAAATTCGATTTCATAAAATCTGTATTATCCCGGTGCCACTTTTGTAAGACAGGTGATTTAAATTGTATTGTGCATCTGCCCCCGGATCACGGTACAATTTCCGGTCAGACTCAATATCGACGTCAGCTTGATGGTGTCCGCCGCAGTGGAACAGGATGGTACCGGCACAATAAAAGGGCGGCCAGGGACAAAAAAAAGAGCAGCAATGGTTTCATGGGTGAACACTCTTGTAAAGTATCGAGTCGTGGTTGTCAAATTTCAGAATCACAGCGGATTTGTTCATGGGGTCACCGTTTTCATCAAAGGTGATATCCCCGGTGACACCGTGGAAGTTTTTCGTTGCTGCCAGGGCTTTTCTGATCTCTTTTCTGTCCAGGGAACCGGCCCGTTCAACGGCATCGGCAAAAAGGGTTACCGCATCATAGGTCAGCGCAAGGGACGGATCCTCAGCGTTTCCCCCTTGTTTACTGTATTTTTTTAAAAAGCGCCTGCTTGCTTTGGCTGGGCTTTTATAATGCCACTGGGCCACATAAAAATTGCCGTGGAGACGATCTCCACCGTACCGGTACATGGAATTGAGCCAGCCGTCTCCCCCGAGGAAGGTGATGTCCAGTCCCATTTTTCCGGTCTGTTGAATGATATATCCGGACTGCCGGAGATGATCCGGTACAAAGACAATATCCGGGTTCACCGTTCTTACCCGCTTAAGATATGTGGTGAAATCCGTTGTGGTCTGGGAGTAGTCTGCTTCCAGAAGAATTTTTCCCCTTTCCTGGAATTTGTCAATGAAAACCGAGGCAAGCCCCATGCTGTACTGGCTGCTGGTATTGGTCATCACAACGGCTGTTTCTGCCTGCAAATCATCCAGGGCGAAATCAGCTGCTATTTTTCCCTGAAAGTTGTCATCGAAACAGACACGGAAAATAAAGTTTTTGCCGGCAGTCAGCCCAGGGGTTGTGGAAGAGGGAGAAATCATGGGAATCCCGGCTTGTTGGAGCACCTCGGCCATTGCCATGGAGAAGGAGGACCAGTTGGCTCCGATGACACCGGCGACACCTGCCAGGACAGCCTTTTCGGCGGCAATTTTTGCGCCCAGGGAAGTACTTTTGTTGTCAAAGGGTTCCAGGACAATTCTTTTTCCAAGCACACCGCCCTGACTGTTGATTTCCTCGGCGGCAAATTGTGCTGCTGTAAAAGCCGCCTGGCTTTCAATGGAAGCAGTTCCTGTCCTGGCAAAGATGACACCGATCTTGACGGGAACCTCCGCCAGGGCCGGGGAAAGGGACAAAAACAGGAATCCAAAAAGCGAAGCAATTATTTTTTTGACCATATCCTGGGTCTCCATATAACCGGCATGAGCAGTGTGCTCACAACAAAAGCCCCAATAACGCAAGCTTGATTTGACCCTCCGTCGCATAAAAAGTTCCCACAGTTTAAGAGTTTATTATGAATTCCTGGCTGTGTTTGTCAAGAAAAAATCCTTGGCAGCAGCATTATCCGTCGGGATGATCCCCTCTGTGGCATGACCGATGTTATGA
>JAWOGI010000359.1:0-9981 GCA_046496975.1 Desulfobacteraceae bacterium
TTCAATAAAATCCTGATCTGTCAACCTGCCGTAAAAAAGAGCCACAGAGGTTGCATCACCACCCCTGGCAGGCATGGCAGAAAGCCACAAAAACGTCAACACAACAAAAATATCGGCTGTTTTCTTCATCGCATTCCAACAAAACGGCATAGCTCTTCCAATAGTTTCCCGGCCTTGATCACAACACAGGCCGTGACACGGAGATGTTTGCAATTTGATTGATCTTTTTGCCGAGGGTTTCAAAATCGACGGGTTTCAAGATATGATCGTCCATGCCGGCTTGCCTGAATTTATCCCTTTCAATTCTGTTTCCATACCCTGTAAGGGCGATAATCTTTATATTAGGATCAAAAAAATCGGATTTCGGATCTCTGATCTGCCTTGTGGCTTCCAAACCGTCCATTTCCGGCATGCTTACATCCATTAAAATCAATTCAAAAGAATTTTTGCCAAGGGCCTCCAAAACCTGGATGCCGTTTGCCGCCCTTGTTACGGCATAGCCTTTTTGTGTCAGAAACCGGGCCATTACCAGGCCGCTCACAGGGTCGTCTTCGGCCAATAGTATGGAAAAAATCCCTCCGGCTTTCTGAACCGGTTCAAGCCTGGGGGTATCCCCTTGGTCCGGGGCCTCGCTTCCGGCTGGAATATCCAGTGAAACCCGGAAACAGAGGCAGACTTCCCCTCCTGGTTCCAATTCAAAATCCAGCTCACCCCCCATCCGTTGGGCCACGCCTTTGGCCGCTGCAAGCCCCGGGTCCGGCCTTTTTTGCATCATCAGTTCCTCTGCCGGACCGGAACTGGTGTTTTTCTGTTTATCATCCGGGTACTCTTCTCTTTTGAGGGATACGGCGAAAAGGACCGTGTCATCGGGCTGACGTTCCATTCCAAGCCTTACACTGGCTGGTTCCACAATTTTCACACCGCTTTTGATCAAATTCTCCACCAGCCTGCACAACCGGGCTTGATCTGAAATCAGACGGCCCGGGAGATCCGGATCAAGGTCCCATTCCCAGGTTACCTTTTTTTTACGGGCCAGTTTGGTTAACCTTCCGGTGATATCATCCAAAACTATTTTGACGCTGAGGGGGTCGCGGTTGATTTTCATGTTTCCCGATTCGATCCTGAAAAGATCCAGCAGATTGTCCGTCATCTCCATAAGCTGCTCCCCGACCTCCATCATCCGGTCAAGGAAACCGGCCTGCTTTTCATTCACAGGCCCGGATCGTTCACTCTTGAGAAGCTGGGCAAACCCTGTGAGCGCGTTTAAAGGAGATCGTATATCGTGTCCCGCAGCCCTTAAAAGGCGGTCATCCAACCGGACAGGAATAATGGGCAGCCGTCTGGAAGGAATGTTTTTTCCAGGGCGGCCGGGATCCTTCGGCAGCCATTTTTCAACAAGGTCGGCAAGAATATCCGGTTTAAAGGGTTTGGACAGATAATCGTTCATGCCGGCATGAAACCCCTCTTTTTTGTCCTCTTTCATGGCATTGGCCGTTATGGCGATGATGGGGACCCCAGGGTCCAATACACCGGCCTGCCCGGAACGTACAGCCCTTGTCACCTCTAATCCGTCCATATCCGGCATCCTGATATCCATGAGCACCAGACTGAAAAGCCTTGTTTGAAGGGCTTTCAAGGCATCACGTCCGTTACTGACCGACTGGACCGGTATCCCTGCTTTGTTCAGCATATCCGCAGTCAATTTACGAAGAAAATCGTCATCATCCACCAGGAGAACAGGAATCTCTTTCCCCTTCTGTTCCCGGAGCCTGTGCCGTGTAATAAGCGTTTCTCCCCCTTCCGAATTGTTCTGCAGGCGGGCGGTTTCCTGGTTTGCTGCCGTTTGTTTTTTAAATTCAGCGGTGAACCAGAATGTTGAGCCCCTGCCTTTCTCCGAATTCACGCCGATGGTCCCCCCCATCATTTCCACAAGCTGCCTTGAAATGGCAAGGCCCAGACCGGTCCCCTTGTATTCGGCATAGGTTGAATCTTTCACCCGGGTAAATTTCTCAAACAGGTCGCCCTGGTGATCCCCTGAAATTCCGATGCCGGTATCAGTGACTGAACAGCGGACAACCACAGTATCATCACTCTCGGAAACAAGGGCGGCATGCACGGCAATTCGCCCCTGGGAAGTAAATTTTACGGCATTGCCGACGAGATTGAGCATCACCTGACGAAGACGGGCCGGATCTCCCTTGAGAAGAACCGGTAGATCAGGGTCAATGCGGGTCAGGTATTCAATTCCTTTCTCTTCTATTTTAAGACGCATAATATTGGCAAGGTCGCCAAACAGAGAATGAAAATCAAAATCCTGCTCGTCCAGTTCCAGCTTACCTGCCTCGATCTTGGAAAGGTCAAGGATATCGTTAATCAGATCGAGAAGTGAAGTGGCCGAGGCCTTTGTGATATCCACATATTCACGCTGTTCCTCGGTAAGCCGGGTTTCCCCGAGAAGAGCAGCCGTTCCGATGATACCGCTCATGGGGGTGCGGATTTCATGGCTCATATTGGCGAGAAATTCACTTTTGGCCCTGTTGGCGGCCTCCGCCTCCTGCTTTGCCAGGGCAAGTGCCTGCCGGGATTGTTCAATCTCTGCCGTTCTTTCCCTTACACGCTGTTCCAGGTTCTCGTTGCTCTGCTTTAACTGCTCGATGAGAGACTCATTTTCCAGGCTCAAACGTCGCTTTTCCAGTGCCCGGGTAACTGATTTTTTGAGATCGGACAGTTCTTTCAGGGGTTTTTGCAAATAGTCGTATGCCCCGCCGTCCTTGAGGACATCGATGGCATTGTCCAGGGAACCGAAGCCGGTCATAATAATCACCTGAATGTGCCTGTCCGATTTTTTGGCCTCTTTCATCACTTCTATACCGCTTATGCCGCCCATGCGCACATCGGATATAACCAAATCGAACCCCTCTTCCCTGATCATTTGAACGGCCTCTTCACCGGAAAAGGCTTTACTTATCTGAAAATCATCATCCCTGAACGCGGCCTCGACGAGATTGACAATTGCCGGCTCATCATCCACAACCAGTAGCTTGTTCATTGGAGACCTCCTGTTTTATCCGGTTTATCTTCTGGTTGAGCAGGTTAAAATCCACCGGCTTGGAAAGATAATCGTTCATACCGGTTTTTATCAGCTGTTCCCTGTCTCCGGCCATGGCATAGGCCGTCAGGGCGATGATCGGGATATGGGGATCAAACCGATGGGATGTGGCATTCCGGATTGTTTTTGTGGCTTCCACACCGTCCATTTCCGGCATCTGAACGTCCATGAGAATAATGTCAAAAAAGTCCTGCTCAAGGGCCTTTAACACTTTATTGCCGTTTTCCGCTTCTGTGACCGTGTGTCCGGCCGATTCCAGAAAATGGGTCATGACTTCACGGCTCAGCACGTCATCTTCGGCCAAAAGAATCTTCAAACCCTGCTGCACAGAGGGGTCCGGTTCTGGTTCTGGTAAAGAGGCCTCGTGAACGGAATCAAAGTATTTTGAGTCAACGGCCGCCAGGTCGAGGATGAAATAAAAGGTAGAGCCCTTTCCCGGCTGGGATTCAAATCCGATGGTCCCGCCCATCCGTTCCACCAGTTCTTTGGATATGGAAAGTCCCAGCCCTGCTCCCTGGTACTGCCTTGTATAGGAGCTGTCCGCCTGGTAAAATTTCTCAAACAGATGATTGTGCGCATCTTCGGGAAAGCCTATGCCCGTATCTGAAACTTTGAACATAATCTTTTCATCGGAACACTTTTCCACGGATACGGTGACGCTGCCCTGCTCGGTGAACTTGACAGCATTACTGACAAAATTTGTCAGAACCTGCATGATGCGGTCATGATCCCCCACAAGGGTTTCAGGCAGGCTCTCATCCGCCTGAACAGTGCAGCTCAATCGGTTGTCGCGGTTCAGACCCAAAAACAGCCCTTTCACTTTCCTTATCAGACCTTGAACATTGAAAGGCGCCGCTTTGATACTTGTTTCCCCGGATTCGATCCTGGAAATGTCGAGAATATCATTTACCAGTTCCGTCAACCTGTTGCCCGCTTCAATAATATGAACCACATAATTCTCCTGCCGGCTATCTAACGAGCCCTGGAGAGACTCTCTCAACAACTGGGCAAACCCTGAAATGGCATTGAGGGGAGTTCTGATTTCATGACTCATGTTGGCCAGAAACAGGGTTTTGACTTCATTTGCCGCTTCAGCCTCTTGTTTTGCTTTTTGCAGTTCATTTATTCTCTGTTTTTCATTGATGGAGATGGCGTAGAGGTGGGCAATCTTTTCAAGATCACTGATATCCTTTTTTTCATAGGCCCGGGCTGAATTGGCAACGGCGATCTGTCCGACCAGTTCACCGCCGATCATGGCCGGTACGGACAAAAAACTGTCTATGGGAATATGCCCCGGCGGAACCCCGGTGGATCTGGGATCGGCTGCAACCTCGTTTGTACACAGAGGCTCCCTGTTTTCAAGCACCCATCCCCATAACCCGGAGAATTCAGAGAAGATATGGTCTTTTTCCTGAACACGGCACTTGTCCCATACCGTTTCCGTCAGGGTTGGAGAAACAAGGAAACCTGTTTCACGATCAATGTACCCGGCAAACCCGAAGGAACTTTCCGTGAACGTTTTGGCCCTCTCCAGCACAAATCCGGATACTTCCTCGATGCTTTCAGCAGCGATGATTTTTCGGGCAAGGCCGCTGAGTATCCGATTGAAGGCCACTTCCGCCACAAGATTTTTGTCTTTTTCAGTGAGCTTCTCCTTCATTTCACTTCGCGGCAGAACAAAGTTTTTTTCAATTACAGCTTTGTACAAGAGAAAAAATGCGACGATTTTAAACAAATGACCTAAAAAGTTAAACGTACCGTAAGGATCCAGATACAAGACAAAACAGATCTCCGATGCAATGGTCAATGCAATGGAACCTGCCACCAGGTTTTCCACACTCCGGGGCAGGATACCCGATCTTCGTTTCAGAAAAATCAGGCAGATAACAAGAACACTGCAGATAACAAACTCACTGGCTTTTTTAAAGACGGTCAGACCCTGACCTTCAACAAAACAAACCGGGAAAATCCCCGAAAAAAAAATGGCTGCCACAAGGCTAAAAAAGAGCACCGCAAAAGCGGCCCATACAATTTTCCGGTTTGTCCTCCGGTTTAAAAAAAAGATTGCAGCAAGAAAGGTCAGGGTTTCCACGAACCTTGCGGCAATCCATAACTGGGTGGCGGTGTCGGCACCATGTCCCCTGAACACACCCATTCCCTCGTAGCTTTGCATATGCAGAAAATCGAGACTCCCTGTGAAGAGAAATCCTGTGCCGATAATCATAAAAAACGAAAAAGAGCGGCTCTTTCGGGATGTGTACCATGAAACCACAAATACGCCAAAGGCCACAAAAATGCTGAAGGTTTCGGCTATGCTGTGATAAAGCAGGTAATTACCAAGGCTTATCAGGTAAAGACCGGCAAGGGCAATCCCGAACAGCGCATATACCCCTGGATGCACCGATGCAAACGCTTTTTTTCCCAAAATTGCCTTCCTTTTCCTCTATTTAAGCAGTTCCATTGCCTGTTCGACGGCAATATCAACCTCTGCCATCATTATTTCCACATCTTCCAGGGAGAGTGCCATGGCTTCCCAGGCACCGGGGTTGAACACCTCGTTGTAACACGCTATCCCGTTTGACTGGCCGTTGGAAGTGCAGATACCGTTGGCCAGGTGGACCAGCTGCTGGCACTGCCGTTCATTTTCCGATCCCATGAAAGGAAGATGGTGGTACCGGACAGCCTTTACGATCTGCCTGTCAAGGTGCCACCAGGTTTCAATATACCGGGCGCCAGCCTCGGAATGGTCGATTCCAAAAACCTTTTCTTCCTGTTTTTCCAGGGGAATCTCCTCCTCACTGAGATTTTTTAAAAAGTCAGCATAGGCTCCGGGGATGATATGACCCATCACCATGATGCCGATATCATGCATCAACCCTGACAGATAGGCGATGCTTTCCGTGCCGGGCATCGTATTTGCGTGGCGGCAGAGCATCTGAGCAAAATTTGCAACGGCAAGGCTGTGTCTCCAGAACTGCCCCGGATTAATAAGGGTTGTATCTGAAAAGAGCCTGGTTAATTCAAGGGAGAAGACCAGCTGTCTGATCTTCTCCATTCCCAGTTTGTTGACGGCCATGGCCAGACTTTCGATCTTGTCATACCCTGAACGATAAAATGCGCTGTTGGAGACAGAAAGGACCCTTCCCGCCAGAATCGGGTCCAGCTCAATGATCCGGGCAATGTCATTCATAGCGGCATATGGATCATCCATCACTTTTTGAAGCTTGACCAGGATATCGGGGAATACGGGCAAATCCCCTCTCTTTTCAATGAGGGCAAGTATCTTTTGTCTCATGACTCCCCCAGATTATCCATGCCCACGGTTTGAATGATTTTGGCCAGCACATCTTCCCCTGAAAAGGGTTTGGTGATGTACTGTCTGGCTCCATTTCGCACGGCTTCAATCACCTTTTCCTTCTGGGATACCGATGTCAGCATGATCACTGGAATGGATTGGTAACGCGTATCCTGCTTGACAATTTTCAAAAATTCATGGCCGTTCATCACCGGCATTTCCACATCCAGCAGAATCAGGTCCACATTGCCATTAACGGCTTCAAGGACGTCCAGTCCTTTTTGCCCGTTTTCAGCCTCCAGCACTTCCATCCCGATCACTTCCGCCATGTTTATGATGGTCTGGCGAATGGTTTTTGAATCATCTACAGAAAGGATACGCATGCTGTTTCTCCTAAGGTTTTTCATTGATTACGGCATCTTTGTAATGGGTTACCCTGAACTCATCGGAAAACCCCCTCAGGGATTCTGTGGCGCCCAGCAGAAAAACACCTTTCCCGTTGAGGGCCCTGAACATCTTTGAGAAGAGCTTTCGCTTGAAGATTTTTGAAAAATAGATGGCCACATACCGGCAGAGGATCAGATCAAAGGTACCCAGTGAAATGAAACTGTTCTGAAGATTGAACTGCTTGAAAGTGACCCGTTTTTTCAACGTTTGATCAAACTCCCAGACATTGCCGGTCCTGGTAAAGTACCGCTTCTTAATGCTCGGTGTTGTGCCCCGGCCCATGGCCATGTTGTCGTACCGTGCCGCAATGGCCAGAAAAAGGGCGGAGGTGGAGATATCCGTTCCCAGTATCTCGATTTTATCCAGCAGATGGGGCTTTTGGCGGGCCTGTGCCCCCTCGTTCAAAAGCATCACAAGTGAATAGGCCTCCTGTCCGGTTGAGGCGGCTGCCGACCATACCCTGGGCCGGCCCCCTTTTTCAGCCATGTCCAGAAGCCTGGGCACCGCAACCTCCTTCAGATACACCCATGTGCTTTTGTCCCTGAAAAAAAGGGTTTCATTGGTTGTCATGGCATCAACAATGCGATCCCTGAGTTTCCCCGGATTGTCTGACTGCGCCTTTTCATGGAATTCTTTGAAAGAACGGCATCCGTTTTCAACAACCAGATCCGTCAACCTCGACTCGATCAAATACTCCTTTCCCTTTTCAAGGAGGATACCGCACTGTTCCTCAATGAATTTCTGCATGAGAGAATATTCCAGCTGGCTTATTTTCACAATCATCACCGACCCCTTTTCACGATTTGCATGATCCTTTCGGCTATCCCCTCTTCTGGATGAATCTCGTCGGCGTCACCTGCCTCTGCCACGGCCCCGGGCATTCCCCAGACCACGGAGGTGGCTTTGTCCTGAACAAGGCAAAACCCCCCTTTCCTTCGAATGGCGGCCACGCCTGAAGCGCCGTCCCTTCCCATGCCGGTGAGGATGACGGCAAGCACATTGCCGCCAAAGGCAGAAGCGATGGATCGGAACAGAACATCCACCGCCGGCCTGCAGTTGTGAACCGGCGGGGAATCAGCAAGATCCAGCTGAAGGCCTTTGGATCTGCTGTTCCGCACCACCATGTGACGGCCCCCCGGGGCAATGTACATACAGCCGTTCTCCACGATCTGGCCGGCGCTTCCCTCTTTGACACTTATGGACGACATCTTGTTCAGGCTTTCCGACAGGGTGGCGGTGAATACCGGCGGCATGTGCTGGACCGCCAGGATCGGCACGGGAAAGTCAGCCGTTATCCGGGGAATGATTTTTTTCAAAGTGTTTGGACCTCCGGTTGATACCCCCACGGCCACAAGGTCGATTCTTTTAATTTCCCTTGTTTCCCTTCGGGCCATTTTCTTTTTCACCACCGCTTCGGGCTGTGCCGGGTGTATCAAGGGGTCTTTCACGGCATCAACCGGCCCGGCAGAAAAAAACTCTGCGGCCTGCCTGGAGTTCGCCCGGGTTCTGGCAAGCTTGATCAGCGGGATCAATGCGGAATTCAGTTCCGCTATTGCCATCTCCCGGGAATCGGTCCTGGGCTTGGGAACAACCTCAAGGGCGCCTTTTTCAAGGGCCTTGACCGCCATGTTTGCCGCCTGGAAATCCAGCCCGCTCACCATGACCACATCCACCCCGGGATGGTCCTTCTTGATCGTTTCAAGGGCCTGGAGACCGTCCATCCTGGGCATTGCCACATCCATCAGCACCAGATCGGGCCGGGTCAGTTCCACCTTTTTGACGGCCAGTTCTCCGTTGGAGGCGATGCCTGTAACTTCGGCATCGGGGATCGCTGCCACCAGTTTGGACAACAGGGTTCTGTAAAAGATCGTGTCATCCACCACAAGAATTTTTAATGTTCTTTTCATTACATTTTAAACCGCTGCACAAGAGCGGCCATGGATGATGCCATCCTGGCCAGTTCACCGGCTGATTCGTTGGTCTGGTTGGCCCCGGTGGCCGTTTCCTTGGACGCCGTGCTGATGCCCTGGATGTTCTCGGAAATCTCGGTTGTGGCATTGGCCACCTCGGCAGAGGATTTGGCCACCTCCCTCACCGCATCGGACAACTCGGATACATGCTGGGCCACCTCGGAGGATGTGCTGTTGGCTTCATCCGTTGATCTGGCAATCTCGCTTACCAGTTGGGACGATTCGCCGGCATCTGCGGCAACCTCCTGGACGGTCTGGGCATTCTGGGCAACGGATTGGGAAATCTCCCCGGCAGTGGCCGACTGCTCTTCCACGGCCGAGGCAATGGTCTCATTGATACCGGCCACTTCCTCGATCACCTTGCTGATTTCCACGATGGCATCCACAACTGCATTGGTGCTGTTCTGAATCTCATCGATCTGTCCGGAGATTTCGTCCGTGGCATCGGCGGACTGCTTGGCAAGCTCCTTGACCTCTCCAGCCACCACGGCAAATCCCTTGCCTGCCTCGCCGGCTCCGGCCGCTTCGATGGTGGCATTCAGCGCCAGCATATTGGTCTGGTCGGCAATATCCTTGATCACACCCACCACCTTGCCGATCTGTTTGGATGCGGTTACAAGGCCGTCCATTTTATCATTGATCGATTCTGCCGCCTGGTTGGCGTTGCTGGAGACCCGGCTGGCCTGCTGGGTATTTTGGGCCACTTCGTTCAAAGAAGCCGTCATCTCTTCCACGGCGGCGGCCATGGTATTGATCCCCGACGAGATGGTTTCGCTGTCTTTTGCCATCTTTCCCACTCGGTCCGATGTTTTGTGAGCCGATTCGGCCACATTGGCAAATGTGGAGGACATCTCTTCGGTCATTGAGGCTATGCTGGCCACGGAAGAACTGGACTGCTCCGCTGCGGAGGCCACGGTGCCAACGCTGGCAGAGACCTGTTCGGTGGCCGATGCCACCGAGGAGGACTGGGCATCCATCTCCTCGGCCGACGAGGCCATCTGGGAGGAGACCGAAGAGAGTTCCTCGGACGCCCCTGACAAACTGTCGGTGTTGTTGGTCAGTTCTGTCATGATCTCCCGGAGATTTTTTACCATGTCGGTCAATGCCCGGGCCAGAACGCCGACCTCGTCTTTCTGGTCCACATCGATGGTTGCCGTCAG
>JAWOGI010000371.1:0-4582 GCA_046496975.1 Desulfobacteraceae bacterium
GGTTGGGTTACAAACTCGTACAAGGCTTCTGACTGAGATGTCATATCCATATACCGATACCAGCATGCGGTATCATTCTCGATGGTCATTTACCCCATTTCATCCAGCTGATAATCGATGAGCTGAAGCAATGGCCGGGAGAAAGCCTCCAGTGATGCATCGTAATCCGCCGGATTTTCTTGAGTTTTCGAAAAACAATTATTGACTTTTGTTGTGTTTTATGAACCACCCGTGTTTTCAAGGGGTTTCTGTGTTTATATTTTTTATAATGCTGGAATAAGGTCGTCTTTAGAATACCAACCATAAAAAGGTTATAGAGCATAACTCATTGAAAACGTGGCAATTCATAATTCTTTAAAAAGTCAAGTTGAAAAATCCGAAAACTCAAGCATATATTGCGGTACAGGTTCAAGAACACCATTTTGCGCACCAGGTGCCGGCACCCTATGGCGCCCAGCCACCCTGCACCGGCAAACACCAGGAATGCCAGGGCAAATCCAGCCGTGAAAATGATCCCGGTGGCAACAGACCCTGCCACCAGCACCGCCCCCAGGCTCATGAGCACGGCGATTTCCCTGTGTTTCCCCCCTAAAAAGCCCCGGAACAGGTATGCGGCGGCAATACCGGCCAGAAACAGGGCCATCAGGGAAACCACGGCCATGTATCCGGTGAAATGGCCGGTGACACGGGACAGGCTTTGGCTGACATCCCGGCTGTCCCAAACCCTGATCCGGGGCTGGTCCGGTGCCAGGGCCGCAAAGCCCTGGCGCAGTTTTTGTGAAAGGGAGGGCACATCTCTATCCGGCGATACCCGCAGATAGGTATAGTACCGCACCCTGGAGCCGAAATCCAGCAGCAAATAGATGGGCGTTGATCTTGTCAATCTCTATGATGTCCAGGGCAAGGCCTTTGATGATGCCCCGGATTATGAAGCGTTCATTGATGTTCCCCCTGAAGAGTTTGTCTTCGGGGTGGAAGACGAGCTCATGCCCATCACCCTGAACTACACCAGCGGCACCACGGGCCGTCCCAAGGGTGTCCTCTATTCCCACCGGGGAGCCTATCTCAATGCCCTGGGCGAAGTTCTCGAGTACCGCATCGTTCCCGATTCCAAATACCTCTGGACCCTGCCCATGTTTCACTGCAACGGCTGGTGCCACACCTGGGGGGTTTTCGCCCCCGGTGCCACCCAGATCTGCTTGAGGAAAGTGGTACCCCAGGAGATCTTTGAGCACATCGAAAAACACCAGGCCACCCATCTCTGCGGCGCCCCGGTTGTCCTTGCCGGCATGTCCGAGTATGCCCAGAGCAACAAGGTGACTGTCACCGATGGGTTCATCATCAACACAGCAGGGGCGCCCCCCTCACCGTCCATCATCAAGCAGATGGAGGGCATTGGCTGTTCTGTCACCCAGTGCTACGGCCTCACCGAGCTGTACGGCCCCCACAGTCTCTGCGAATGGAAAAAAGAGTGGGATGACCTTCCCATTGACGAACGGGCCAAAATCAAGGCGCGCCAGGGAGTTCCCTACATCACCTCCTGCTACATGGACGTAGTGGACCAGACCACCATGGAACCGGTGCCCCATGACGGCAAAACCCTGGGGGAGATCGTCGCCAGGGGAAACAATGTGATGCTGGGATACCACAACTCCCCGGAAGAGAATGAAAAGGCCTTCAGGGGCGGATGGTTCCACAGCGGGGACCTGGCCGTCACCCATCCCGACGGATACATCGAGATCAAGGACCGGTTGAAAGACGTGATCATCAGCGGCGGGGAGAACATCTCTTCCGTGGAAATCGAAAACACCCTGTACGAACATCCAGACGTTTTAGAGGCGGCAGTGGTGGGGATCCCCGATGAAAAATGGCAGGAGGTGCCCAAGGCCTACATCACCCTGCGCGCCGGAGCCCAGACCACCAAAGAGGAGATCGTGGATTTCTGCAAGCAGCACCTGGCAAAATTCAAGGCGCCCAAGGCCATTGAATTCACCGACCTGCCCAAGACAGCCACCGGCAAGATCCAGAAACACGTTCTCAGGGCACAGAACCGGAACTGAAGCAGAAGGGATGGACCGGTTTCCGTTTTCCCCGCTGCGAACCCGACGGGAACCGCAGATGCGGCGAAACAGCCATGATCGCCTCTGATCCCGGTTAACGCAAAACCCCGTGCCTGGGCAGAGACCCTATCTGCCCAGGCTGTTTTTTTAAGCCGGGTCTGACCCCGATAAGTCTTCGTTTTTATACGTAATGTTATCGAAAATATGGGCAAATAACGGCTTAGCATGTACTTTTTGATGCCGAAAAGGCGCTTTTAAGCAAAAGCTGGGGGGCTGGCTTGGCTTATGGGCGTTGTTGGGGGTAAGTATTAAAGTATGGCGTTTTTCTTCAAAGAACAACACCTTAGCAGGATCAGACCCCATGATCATTTGACAGCTTCAAAACCATGGTGCTATTATTAAAACACACCCATAAAATAATATTAAAAGCTTGTAAGGCACCCTGTTATATGATATCTCTACAAGACAGATAGAAAACAGAAATTATGGGGTGTGGTTCAAAAAAATGCATAGACAACAATTACAATTGCTTCATGACTGGCTGAATGACAACAACCGTAAGCCGCTTATCATTCGCGGTGCCCGTCAGGTTGGTAAATCGACATTAGTGGAATTGTTTGCCAGGCAATATAAAAAAACTTTACTGAATGTAAATTTGGAACGATATCCTGAATTGTCGCAAATATTTGCAAGTAAAGATCCTGATCAGATTATTCAACAGATTGAATTTCTGCCCAATATGAATGATATCAATAAAGACGCTCTTTTATTTCTTGATGAGATCCAGGCTGTTCCAGAGGCGATTTCAGCGCTGCGCTATTTTTATGAGGATAAACAGAAACTTCCGGTTGTAAGTGCAGGTTCTCTGTTGGAGTTTGTATTATCTGATCACTCTTTTTCCATGCCCGTAGGGAGGATCCAGTATTTACACATGGGACCCATGACTTTTACTGAATTCTTAAGTGGAATTGGTGAAGAAAAGCTCGCCTCTTTTATAAGGAACTACGAGCCCGGTCAAAATATCGGGGAAATTGTGCATAACCGTTTAATGAGCCTGATGCGCTCTTACTGCTATATTGGTGGAATGCCGGAGGCAGTCGCTGTTTTTGCAGACAGCAGCAGTTATAAAAATGTAAGTAAAGTACACAATTCCATTATAGAGACCTATCTTGAAGATTTCCCAAAATATGCAGGATCAAGAAATCTGCTCCGAATGCGTAATGTGTTTAATTTTGCTGCCAGAAACGTTGGAAAAAAAATTAAATACAGTAATATTTCGTCCCAGGATCAAAGCGCAACAATAAAAAAAGATCTTGAGTTGCTCTCCATGGCCCGTATAATTGGTAAAGTAACCCACAGCCATTGTTCCGGCCTGCCATTACAGGCTGATATTGAAGAAAAAGTTTATAAAACACTCTTTCTTGACGTTGGCTTGATGAATGCGGTTTGCGGTTTGAACTGGCGCGTTGTCTCTCAAATGGATGATATAAAATTGATAAATGAAGGCGCCATGGCCGAGCAGTTTATCGGACAGCATTTGCAAGCCCTGCTTGCCGACTCTCCAAACCGTGAGCTGACTTATTGGCTGCGGGAAGGTCGTTCATCCAATGCTGAGCTGGATTTTGTTGTTGGAATTGCCGGTGCTGTTATTCCCATTGAGGTTAAAGCCGGTGCAGCGGGGAAACTAAAATCTCTGCACCAGTTTATGGGTAGCAAGCAGGCACCTTTTGCCATTCGTTTTGATTCATCCCTGCCTTTTGTCAATCAGGTAAAGACAGTGATAAATATTGGCAAAAAGCGCAAAAACGTTGATTATCAACTTATCTCACTGCCTTTGTATCTAATTGAACGTTTAGAGGTAATTGTGGAGCGGGGATTGGTATAGCCGGGATAGCCGGCAAACGGCAAACGGGGCCTGACCCTGCTTGTCTTTTTGCCCGTCTCCTGCGTTGCGCCAATGGGACATATTTCAGATGATGGTAACTGGGGAAGGGAAAAACTTACAAAAGCGGCCGTCATAGCGGCCACCGGGGTGGGAAAAACCCATCTGGCCGCCTTTGACTTCAGACAGAGCCGCCATGAAAGAATACTCTTCCTGGCCCACAGGGAGGTTCTTCTCCGGGATGCCGTCAAAACATTCCGGGAGGTGATGGAAGATAACGCCTTCGGGGAGATATTCGGCGCAGGAAATACGGTCTTGAAAAACGGCCGGGCCGTATTTGCCATGGTGCAGACCCTGAGCCGCACCAGCCACCTTGAAAAATTCTCTCCGGAGGATTTTGACTATATTGTGATGGATGAATTCCACCACATCGAGGAGGACAGCTACAGAATTTTTGGGTGAATTGAGGGCTTACTGGGGCAGATTTTCATCATCACCCGCCCCGTTTCTTCTCCTCAAACATCTCTACAGGAGGCATGGGAGAACTCAGCTGCCAGACCACCTGAATGGGCCGCTCTTTTTGATGGCTGACATGCCTGACCGGTCCCAAAAACAAAAACGGCACCGTGCAGTGTTCCCC
>JAWOGI010000010.1:0-12862 GCA_046496975.1 Desulfobacteraceae bacterium
ATCAATAAAACCCAGATCCGGTTGTGCAAGGTATTTTTCACTCATTCTGTGATACCTCCTAAAATTTTCTATAAACAAGGTCTTTCGGACAATTGCCCGGGAAAGCCTCGAGGTTGTTGTCTAAAAATCCAATCAGGCAGGAGGTTGCCGTCAACCTCCCTGGTTGTCCCAAAATTGATGAAAAACTGCCCCCCTGAAGAGAGCAGAATTCATCCGATGGAAACAAGGGACAGGCGCAAAGGCTGTCCCTTTGTCATGATTAGAATCCCTTAAACGGATTGGGTCCGAGACCCTCTATCTCTTCAACAAAGTCCGAGAGCATTCCGGGAAGTTTGTCATACTCGTCAATGGCAATTTCTTCAAACCTCACCCGCTCTTCTTCCAAAGCAAGGCTTGACAGGGCCTCCCCGATCTTGTTCACCCTGATTTCGGCAAGTTCAGATCCTTTCATGAAGTGACACTGGTAGTTATCGCCTTTTTTGCATCCGATGACAATTACCCCGTCCATTCCCTGGGCCAGGGCATCCTTGATCCAGATGGTGTTCACCGAACCGAGACAACGAACGGGAACCACACGGACGTCAGGGGTGTAATCCTTTCTGTTCATGCCCACCATGTCCAGGGCAGGGTATGCATCGTTTTCGCACATCAAAGCGAGTATCCGGTAGGGGGGCTCATCATAATCATCCTCGGACGGCACCTGGACCGCCTTGATCTGGGAACCGACGGAATCGATGGTGTAGTCGGCAAAGCTGATGATCCGCTCCGGGCAGGCGCCAAGGCAGGTTCCGCATCGTCTGCACCGGGTGGGGTTGACCTTTGGTGTCCCTTTTTCATCATCGTCCAGGGCGCCAAAGGGGCACTCAACGGTGCAGCGCTTGCACTGGGTGCAGCGCTGGAAAAAGAAGTCGGGATAGGTCATGTCCCCGGATCTCGGGTGAACGGAAACGCCTCGGTTGGCACTCTCGATGCACTGGATCGCCTTGAGCACGGCGCCGGATGCATCTTCCACGGACTCTTCGATGGTCATGGAGCGTCGAACAGCACCCGCCGCATAAACCCCGGTTCTCTGGGTCTCGTAGGGGAAGCAGATGTAGTTGGAGTCGGCATACTGGCCGAAGATGTCATTGTCCCGGAAGCCCGGGCCCTGGCGGTAGGCCAGGTTGATGACCGGGTCGTCATAGGTGGCCGGAACCATGCCGGCGGACAATACCACAAGGTCGGCCTGAATGTTGAGATTGTCCCCGAGGAGGGTGTTGGTGGCATCCACCATCAGTCCTTCGCCCTGCTGGGAAACGCCGGTGACGGCTCCCTTGCTCATGAAGATCCCGTTGTCCTGCTGCATGGATTTGTAGAAGTTCTCCTGCAGTCCCGGGGTTCTCATGTGCTGGTAGAGGATATAGGCCTTGCCGTCCTTGTAGTCGTTCCTGACGTATTTGGCCTGTTTCAGGGCAACCTGGCTGGTCACTGCGCCGCAGTATTCAAAATCGGCATCGTCCTCATCCTTGCCCGGAGACTGGACAAACACCACGGATTTTGCCTCTTTGCCGTCGGAGGGGCGGACGATTTTGCCCTTGGCGGCAAGCAGTTCAAACTCATCATTGGTGATTACGTCGGGAAGATCGCATCCCAGGTGGGCAAAGGCCTCGCCCTCGAGTCTGGCCGGCCGCCATCCGGCAGCCAGGATAACAGCACCGTAGCTTGTGCTCTCCGGGTCAATGGTGAGAATATCCTTTCTGCCCTCGTTGTACTCCATCAATTTGTTGTGCTGCTCTTCGGCGTTCAGCTCTTTGCCGCTCTCATCGAACTTCATCTCTTCCGGCAGGGGAAAGGGCACGTCAAATTCGATTTTTTCCCCGGGTTTTTTAAAGGTGACCTTGAACTCTCCGGGCTGGCCGGCAATACGGGCCACCTCGGTGGAGGTCTTTACCTCGATGTTGGGGTACTGCTCCATCTCTTCGAGTTTATCGGCGATCACGGGGGGGATCAGCGCTTCAAAGGGCTCTTCAACGGGCATCTGGGAGCGCATTTTGGCGGCGTATCCGCCGAGCTTGTCCGTCTTTTCGACAATGGTGACCTCAAATCCTGTCTTGGCAGCATCCAGGGCAGCGGAGATGCCGGTGATGCCGCCGCCGAGAACCAAAATCTTTTTGGAGAAGGTCTCGGGTTTGTAGGGCTCGGGGAGTTTCACCTTTTCCACCCGGATCATGCCCATGCGGATGTAATCCTCGGCCTTCATCTGGATGGAGTCAAAGTGCTCTTCGTCGTCCTTCTGGTCTTCGGTCAAAGCAGGGTATTTCTCCCGGGAGTGGGGCCAGACAACGCCTTCCCTGAGGTTGGCCCGTTCCACGATGCAGTTGTCGAATTTGAACACATCAAAGTTGACACGCCTGGAGCAGGCGCCAATGACCATGGCATTCACCTTGCCGTCATCAACATCCTTCTGGATCAGCTCACGTCCCTCTTTTCCGCAGAGAAAGGGGTGGGTTTTGCAGGTAACGCCCTCTTCCTCGGGAACATCAACAAGATCTTCCATGTCCAGGACATCACCGATGCCACAGCCTGTGCATATGTATACACCGTATTTCTTATCCATGGTTATTACCTCCTCACCAGGGTTTGAATGGCTTTGAGGGCCATACCGGTTGCGTTCTGGTTGGATGTTACAACATCTGCGGGTTTGTTGGCGCAGCCTGCTGCAAACATGCCGCCTTTCTTGAAATCATTCACAATAAAGCCGTCGGAATTGAATTTAAGGTCAGCATCGGGTTTGTCCACGGATGTGTTGGGCTGCATGCCCGTTGCAAGGACGAGCATGTCCACGTTCTGCCTTACCTTTTCACCGGTGATGGTATCCTCGGCAACCAGGTTTATGTTTCCGGTCTTTTCATCTTCAGACACTTCGGCAACCTTGCCCTTGACAAAAAAGATGTTTTCATCTTCTTTGAGGTTGGCGTAGAACTGCTCGTATTTTCTGCCCGGGGTTCTGATGTCAATGTAGTAGATGTAGATCTTGGCTTCGGGGTACTGCTCCCGAAGATAGGTGGCGTGCTTCAAAGAGGCCATGCAGCAGATGTAAGAGCAGTAGGGGAGGTGGTTTTCATCCCTGGAGCCGGCACACTGGGCAAAGGCGATGGTTTCCGGGGCCTTGTCATCCGAGGGCCTCAGCACCTTGCCTGCTGTGGGGCCGTTGGCGGATGCAAGGCGCTCCAGCATCATGTTGGTGATAATGTTCTGGTAGCGGCCAAAGCCGAGGTTGTCAATCCTGGCCGCATCATAGGGTTTCCACCCTGTGGACCAGACAACCGCGCCGACCTTGATGTCAATGGTCTTTTCCTGCATGTCAAAATCGACGGCATCATACTGACACGCCTCTTTTACCTTTTCCTTGTCATCGCCGGACATGGACGGCGCCATAACATAACGGAAGGGGAAGGCCATTTTGTGGGGAAGATAGGCCGCTTTTCTCCGGTCCATGCCGAGGTTGAACTCGTTGGAAATTTCAGATTCGCACACTTTTTCGCATTCGCCGCAGGCGGTGCAGTTTTCGTTTACGTAGCGGGGGCTGATCTTTACCTTGGCCGTGTAGTTGCCGGCAGAGCCTTCCACCGTTTCCACTTCGGCCATGGTAATGACCTTGATTTTCGGATTGTTTTTGATTCGCTGGTAGTTGATCTCCAGACCGCATGTGGGCGGGCAGAGTTTGGGAAAGTACTGCTTAAGCTGGGCTACCCTTCCGCCAAGGGAAGGTTCCTTTTCAACAAGGAAAACCTCATACCCCACTTCGGCAGCTTCAAGGGCGGTTGTCAGGCCGCTGATGCCGCCGCCAACTACCATGATGCTTCCGCCGGCCGGGGCTGATTTGTCTGTGGTCATGCTGTCCCTCCGTGCATTAATAAAATAGTGTTAATAACCAAAATCGTTAAGGATGCCATAAAATCAGGGAATAGCAATTTGACATCCTGTGTCCTTGCAATTGAAACGTAAAACTGGAAACTGGAAATTTTATGGAAAACTTCGGCCAAAGCTCTGCCGCTAAAATTTCCCCTTTCCAGTTTTGCGTTTTCTGCAAATAAGGACACAGGAGTTAAATACCCTGTGCATCAAGATCTGAAAAAACCCCCAGGCACAGAACTAACAAGCACCTGGAGGTTAATTATTCAGATAACATACCTGAAAAGATCAGTTGAATAGCGGTGCTTCTATAGCACTTTAATCCTAATCGGAAATGATCTTTGTGTATGGAACTTTTTTCAGGTTCCACTGGTTGTTCTCTTTGTCGTAGGTAGAGTTGACAAAGCAGAACCAGTTCTCGTCGTCCTGACCCATGAAGTCGCCTCTGTAATAGAAACCGGGGAACCTGGTCTCTTCACGGAACTGGATGTGACGGGTGTGAGCCTCTACCGTGTAGACACGGTGGAAGATCTCCCAGGCCCTGAGCAGTTCATGAAGATCGGCTGCTGCGATTTTCTCAAGGTCTTCGCGGAACATCTCGAAGTTCTCCATGAGCATCTCAAGGGATTTTCCGCCGGTCATGTAGTAGGTGGCTGTACCTCCGCCGTACTCATTGGTCATCTTCATCAGACGCATTGCCATTCCTGCAGGCTTGCAGTAATGGGGGTTAACGTCGGTTGCCGTGGTGTATTCGCAGTTCTCAAGGTAGGTTCTGACGGGTTTGTAAACCAGGTCAACCAGCTCGTCATCACTCTCTTTGATGCCTGAAACCTTGTCGCCCTGATCCCTGAGGTACTGAAGCATGGATTTTGCGATCATACGGCCTTCAGCGTGGGATCCCGAGGAGAACTTGTGACCGGAACAGCCAACACCGTCACCGGCTGTAAACAGGCCGTTGATGGTGGTCATTCTGTTGTAGCCCCATTTGTAGTCTGCAGGGACCCAGTCTTCGTCGGGTCCTGAACACCAGATGCCGCAGCATCCAGAGTGGGAACCGAGCAGATAAGGCTCGGTGGGCATGATCTCTGAGTCTTTTTTCTCAGGCTCTGTGTTGGTGGCGCACCAGAGGTTTGCCTGGCCGCAGGTCATGTCGAGGAAATCCTCCCATGCTTCTGACTCGAGGTGCTTGAGCTCTTTCTTGCTCATGGACTCACCGAGTTTTGCCAGGGCAGTGGTGGTTTTCATGATGACCGGACCGCGTCCCTCTTTCATCTCGAACAGCATGAGATGGTTTCTCAGGCAGGTCGGAGTAACTGCTGCCTGGCCGTAGGGAGCGTAATGTGCCAGCTCTTCCTTGGCACGATCACTGGCGGCAAAGTTTTCGCCAAGGCCGTTTTCAAGGTGGGCTTTGAAAAGGAGGAACCACGCACCAACCGGGCCGTAACCATCTTTAAAACGAGCAGGGGTGAACCGGTTTTCCATCATGGAAAGCTCGGCACCGGCTCTCAGAGCCATGGTGTATGTGGAGCCTGCATTCCATACAGGATACCATGCACGGCCTTTACCCTCGCCCACTGAACGGGGCTGGTAGATGTTGACCGCACCGCCGCAGGCGCACATCATAACCTTGGCGTTGATGATGTAGACCTTGTTCTCACGCAGGGAGAAACCGACGGCGCCGGCAACTCTCTTGGGATCATCCTTGTCGTTGAGGATCTCAACGATGAAGCATCTTTCAAGGATGTTCTCTTCGCCAAGGGCGAGCTTTCCAGCTTCGGCAACGATTCTCTTGTAGGACTCACCGTTGATCATGATCTGCCATTTACCGGTACGGACAGGCTGGGCTCCTGATTTCAGGGTGCCCTGTTTCAGGCCTTTCTTGCCGTCAAGGTTCTTGTTGTCCTCTGTTTTTTTCCAGACGGGGAGTCCCCACTCCTCGAAAAGGTGAACAGAATCATCAACGTGGCGGGCAAGGTCAAAGATAAGGTCCTCACGGACAATACCCATGAGGTCGTTTCTTACCATGCGAACATAGTCTTCGGGCTTGTTGTCGCCGATATAGGTGTTGATTGCCGAAAGACCCTGGGCAACCGCACCGCTTCTTTCAAGGGCTGCTTTGTCACAGAGAAGGATCTTTGTGTCGTCGCTGGCCCATTTCTTGATTTCAAAAGCTGTTCCGCAGGCAGCCATACCACCGCCGATGATCAGAACGTCAACATCTCTTTTGTCAACTTCCGGATCCTTTACCGCTTTAAGCTCTCCAACAGGCTTATTAGGTAATGCCATTATTATACCTCCAAGTGTTATCTATAAAATAGTCTTTGTTCAAATGGGTGACAGCAGGTTACGCAAGTTCCTGGGGGGTAACCAGGGTGTAACCGTCGGCTTCCTGGGTAGAAAGCAGTCCGCTGTCAAGATCCTTCCCTTTAAGGTCTGCATAGGCATTGGCCTCGCCTTCGGGAGTGGTTCTGATGGGGAACTTGAACCGTTTGACAACACCGTTTCTGAACTTGCATGTCCACATGATATCCTCGGTACCCATCATCGGAACAACGCTGCTTCCCATGGGTACGAAGTCAGAGTAGCCTCTGCACTCGATTGCCTGTGAAGGACAGATCTTTACGCATGAATAGCATTCCCAGCACTGATCAGGCTCCTGGTTGTATGCTTTCATCTCATTGGGATCAAGAACCATCAGGTCGTTAGGACAGATATACATGCATGCAGTCTTGTCCCCACCCTTGCAGCCGTCGCATTTTTCAGCGATTACAAAAGATGGCATTTATAATACCTCCTTGAATTTTGTGTCTCCTCCTCCCGGATTCAACACCTTTAGTTGATATGCTGCGGTATGGATTGTTTCTACCGCGTTATTATACAAATAGGCCTACTCGTGGCCTGTTAGCCTGCTTCGGATTCATGGACTGTCATGGACTGGACTTAAAAGAGTAATTCAAAAGTAGCCCACCTGTCACATAAACGATTTGGACAGTAGCATCGGTCCATAAGCTTGTCAAGAACTTTTGCGTAACAAATAATTAAAGCCGTCAGCTGCCGGCGAGGAGATTTAAATCCTTGTCCATTGGCTTGATTGTTTTTACAATATATAGTAGCATTATCGGTTTCAGGGCCGTGGAAATTTTTCGGGTCGGCATTTTGGGGTGGTGGCAGCAATGACGTTTCCACCATGAGTTACAAATGAAAAGGCGGTGTTTATGACAGAAGAGATGGTTCCAGTTTCCCTGGATGATCCAATGACTTTTGACTGCTCTCCCGGTGTGAGCTGCTTTAACCAGTGCTGCAGGGATCTTAATCAGTTCCTCATGCCCTATGATATCATCAGGTTGAAAAACAACCTCGGCCTCTCTTCCGGTTCGTTTTTAAACCAGTACACCCTTTGCCATTTCGGACCCGAGTCGGGGTTTCCAGTGGTGACCCTGAAGTTTGACTCAGATTCGAACATGGCCTGTCCTTTTGTGACAGACCGGGGGTGTTCTGTTTACCCGGACCGGCCTGCTTCCTGCAGGATGTATCCCGTTGCAAGGGCAATATCAAGGTCCAGAAAAACAGGTGACATCGCAGAGTATTTTGCACTGGTAGAAGAGCCCCACTGCAGGGGATTCGGCATCAAGGAGGGTCAGACCGTGGGACAGTGGCTGAGGGGGCAGGATGTTGTTCTGCACAATCAGATGAATGACAAGCTCATGGAGCTGATTTCCCTTAAGAACAGGCTCATGCCCGGAGAGCTTGAGCAGGGACTTGCTGAAAAGTTTTACCTGGCCTGCTATGATATGGATGCCTTTAAACGTGAGGTCTTTGAAAAAAATCTGCTGGAGGGGTTTTCTGTTTTCCCGGGGGATCTTGATAAGGCCAGGAACGACGAGACCGTTCTGCTGGATCTGGGGATCGCCTGGTTGAAGTATGTCCTCTTTGGCGTTGAGTACGGCGGGAATGGCCAGACCTAAGGAGCTGTGATGGAGATAAAAGGAAAGGTTGCCCTGGTTCTCGGGGCTGTCAAGGGGATCGGCCGGGGGATTGGGCTTGCCCTGGCAGCAGAGGGGGCAAGGCTTGTCTTGACCCGGCATGACTGGGAAAACAGTTTTGACCGTATGGAGCGGGAGTTTCTGCAGTCAGGAAGTGAGCACATAATTGTGGATGTTGATCTTTTGGATGTGGCCGCTGTGGCGTCCCTTGCCGGTCAAATCGAAGAGCGGTTCGGACGACTGGATATTCTGGTGAACAATATCGAGCGGGGAGGGTGGCCGGCTGTCCACGGCGGGTATGTTGAGGAACAGTGGGACCTTGAGATGGCGACGACCCTCAAGGCGAAGCAGTGGGTCTTTGAAAAGACCTTTCCCCTGCTGCAGAAATCAAATCAGGCGGTGGTGGTCAATATCTCGTCCATTGCCGGTGTTGTGGGCAGGAGCGGACCTGCCTCCCCTGTTTTCAATGACGGGTATGCCGCTGCCAACCGCGGGGTCTCCATGCTCACCGAAACCTGGGCCCGGATGGGGGCTCCGGACATACGGGTCAATGAAATCATGCTGGGAATTTTTGAAACCAGGCATGCCCATGGTACCCGGGGGTGGGAAGAAGTGCTTTCCCCTGATGAAAAGTACCTCCTGGTGGACCATATCCTTGTCAAGAGGGTGGGGAGGATTGATGATGTTGTCAAGGCGTTGCTGTTTATCGTCCGGGATGCTCCTTATATGACGGGCAGTGTGATCCGCCTGGACGGCGGGTATCTGCTGGGCGGTGAAAAGATGGCTCCCATGCCGCCGGGGGTTGTATAGGAGACAAGGGGCTGCCTCTGCATCGGACTTTCTCTCTTTGTTGTGCCCGCAGGGCATGGCTGTTATATGAAACACGTTTTGCCGGGGTGGTTTTTCGTGGGTGGGATCAGGATCTGTCCAGCAGCATCTGGGCCACAGTCTGCTTGACCTTTTCCCGTTTTCTGGTAAAGACCCGATACTGCATTTCAATCTGGGCCATTTTTGTGTAAAACGCGGTTCTGTCAAAGGTGAAATAGGGCTTTGCATTGAACAGGGGAGCGCCGTAACTGCACCCCTGCATCTTGACCGGGTCGTAGCCCGGCCGCCTCAGCTCGTGGGGGATTCCGTGGAGCCGGCAGATCATCGGTCTAAAATGATAGAGAAGGCAGAGACCGTTTTCGTTCACAGGGCACATGATCCTTGTATTTTCTTTTTTTTTCCGGGATTCAGCCCTTTTTTTGTTGACAAGTCTGGCTTTTTTGATGCTTTTTTTCCGGGTTTGTTTGTCAAGCTTCTCAAATCCGTATAGAAGGTATTGTTTTTCAATGAGGGTGTGGTGGTAAAATTCCGTTTCACAGCAGTTTTCACTGCATCCTGAGCATTGGAAATTGTAATAGAGGGCGGCTTCTTCCCACTCCTTGTCCATCTCCTGGTAGAGGCGGTGGAGTTTTTCAAAAAAACCGCTGCTGGTTTTGCAGGATGTCATGGGAATACTCGTTTTTGTTAAAGATTTGTTTTTCAGGTATGCCGGTCAAACATGGGGTTTTGGGAAAAAGAGTTCTTCGTACAGATCCATTGCGTAGCGGTCTGTCATGCTGGCAATGAGGTCGCACACCGATCGCTTCATGGAGTTGTTGGAAGGGTCCCACTGGGCCATTTCCATTTTTTCCAGTTCGGCCTGGAGGTGGTCGGTGTTTTCAAGGAAGTAGTTGTAAAGTTCGATGAGTACTTTTTTTGCCTTTACAAATTCTCTGTGCACCGAGGGGGAGCGGTATACATTGTCATAGAGGAATTTTCTCAGCAGAGTCATGGCGGAAAAGATCTCATCGCCCATGGTTAACCTGAACTCGCCGTTTTCAGGGCCGCTTTTATAGACAAGTTCCTGGATCATGGTGCTGGCTCTCTGGGAATGGCTGGTGCCGAGTTTTTTGACGCAGGCCCCGGGAATTTCTGCTCTTTTTATCACGCCGCTTCTCAAGGCATCATCCAGGTCGTGGTTCAGGTAGGCTATGATGTCTGCCACCCTTACAATCTTTCCTTCCACGGTGGAAGCTGTTTTGCCGGGGTCGGACGGGATGATGTCGCCAAAGCCTTTGGAGTGTTTGAGGATGCCTTCCCTGACCTCGTATGTCAGGTTGAGCCCTCTGCCCTTGTTGTCCAGGACATCCACCACCCTGAGGCTCTGGTCGCTGTGGCAGAAGTTTGCAGAGTAGATCTCTTTTAAGGCGGACTCGCCGCCATGGCCGAAAGGGGTGTGGCCAAGGTCGTGTCCCAGAGCAATTGCCTCGGTGAGATCTTCGTTGAGGCGCATGGCCCTGGCAATGTTTCTGGCAATTTCCGACACTTCAAGGGTGTGGGTAAGGCGGGTTCTGTAATGGTCTCCCAGGGGGGAGAGGAAGACCTGGGTTTTGTGTTTGAGCCGTCTGAAACTGTTGGAGTAGACGATCCTGTCCCTGTCGAGCTGGAAAGGGGTCCGGAGTTTGCAGTCGGGTTCCACTCTTGTCCGGCCCTCTGTTTTTGAGCTGAGACATCCGTATTTTGATATGAAGTTGTCTTCCCTGGTCTGGTAGGTCTCACAGATGGACGGGTGTTTTGCTTTTTCAGGAACGTCTCTGATCTCTTGACTCTCTTTTTTTAACGAATCGGTGGCAAAAAAATTCATGGTTTTTTTACAGGTTCCGGTTTGTTTGTCCCGGGTTTAATCCCGGCGATAGCTTGATCTTTCCGCCACAGGACAGATGTTGTGCTCAAGACATTGTTTTTTGATACATTCCTGCCCCCTTTGCAGGGCAGGCAGAAAAGCTGTGGAACTCTACTCTATTAGAAAGAATGCGGTAATTCAAGAAAATAAATAATAAATAACAAAACCGTGCAGTTTCTTTGGCCGTTTTTATATGAAAGTCATGTAATCCCGGCAGCCGATCCGGGGCATTGCCCTACGCTCATGGAGCCAAGGCTCCTCTTCGAGTCACGCAGCCCGTCCATGGGCTGCTCCGAGGTGAGCGGCAGCTGTTTAGAGCATCCATGCTCACAGCTACCGCTCAAAACCGCTACGGGCAATGTCCCGGACCGGCTGCCTCTAATTCGACTTTCTATCTTTGTTGTGAGCACGCTGCTCATGGCTGTTATATGAGATTTTGCAATTCAGACTTGGAATTTCCTTCAATATGATATACCTTGAAGCTCCTTTGGTCGAGGGGGCTTGATCATAACTTCGGCCAAATCGGCTGGTTCGTTGATCAACGGGGTCGGGCTTCGGTTATTACGCTTTTGACAAAGGCCTCTGTTTAAAGGCAAATTTAAACAAAAGCGCAATAACCGAAGCCTGACCCCCACCCCATTTGTAATTTCCCTAACCGGGGGTGTGCTATAAAATTGTCAGAATACGAGTATTACATGGCCCTTGCCCTGGATGAGGCGGACAAGGCGTTGAAGGCCGGTGAATTTCCAGTGGGGTGTGTGATTGCAAGCCGGGGCCGGGTGGTTTCAACCGGTTCAAGAAGGGGAACTGCCTCTTCAGCCCGGCGTGCCAGTGAAATCGACCATGCGGAGATCCGTGCCCTGAAACGCCTTGAAACTGAGGAAAACGCCTTCGATCCTGGTGAAGCCGTTGTTTTCTGCACCATGGAGCCCTGTCTGATGTGTTTTGGGGCGATCCTCCTTTCCGGGATAAAAACCATTGTCTATGCCTATGAAGATGTTATGGGCGGAGGTACCGGCTGCGACCTCACCGGTCTGCCCGTTCTTTACAGTCATGACAGGGTCGCTGTGATTCCCGGGGTGATGCGGAGCAGAAGCCTTGCCCTTTTCCAGAACTTTTTTAAAAACCCGGACAACCACTACTGGAAGGGGAGTGTGCTGGAGCAGTACACCCTGGATCAAAAAAATTTTGAATGAGAGTGGCGGGCAATTTATGGGCGGAAAGTCTGACTTGGGAACTGGCGGTGGGGAAAATAATGCTTGCAAAGTAATAAAATTGCGTATATAATACAAATTTGCTATATAAAATAGAGTTCAAATGGTAAAAAACACAAATATTGCAGGAGGTGCAGGATAGCTAGGCAGAGCAACCAGGACAAGACAAATGTGAACAGGGATATCCGGGCCCGAGAGGTTCGGGTGATAGGGTTCGATGGCGAGCAGGTAGGTGTGATGCCCATTCAGGAGGCGCTGGGAAAGGCTGAAGAGAATCAGATGGATCTCGTGGAGGTGTCTCCCAATGCCAAACCGCCTGTGTGCAAGATAATGGATTACGGCCGTTACAAGTACGAGCTGACCAAGAAGCACCAGGAAGCCAGGAAGAAGCAGAAGAACTTCCAGGTCAAGGAAGTGAAGGTCAGGCCGAAAACCGATGTCCACGATCTCGAAACCAAGGTCAAGAATATCAAGAAATTCATCGGCAACAGGGACAAGGTCAAGGTGACCCTGGTGTTCCGGGGAAGGGAAATTACCCTGGGTCAGCAGGCCAGGGATGTTCTGGCAAAGGTTGCCGAGATGACCGAGGAGTACGCCCAGGTCGAGCAGTACCCCAAGTTCGAAGGCCGGACAATGACCATGCTTTTGACCCCAAAATAGCCGATCTCCTGACCATTTGAAATGTGATTTTGTGTAACGATATTTTTTTGCAAGTGCTGTAGATATGCCAATAGATGTGGTGCATCCACTGCCCGTTTGGGATGGTTGTACCATTCTCTTTTTTGGGGAAACAACAAAATTTAGGGAGAGAAAATGCCGAAGATAAAGACAAGCCGGGCAGCTGCAAAGCGGTTTACAAAAACAGGGTCCGGAAAATACAAGTTCAGAAAATCCCACTCCAGTCATATTTTGACCAAGAAGACGACCAAGCGGAAACGCTCCCTCAGGCTGGACCAGGTCATCGGTGACAGGGATTTAAAAGCGGTTAAACGTCTGTTGCCCAACGGATAAAAAAAACGGTTTCAAGGAGAAGTGTTATGAGAGTAAAAAGAGGATTTAAG
>JAWOGI010000194.1:0-17731 GCA_046496975.1 Desulfobacteraceae bacterium
CTCCCTCACCCCACCCGCTTGAACAGCTTCTCCATCTCCCGCCGGGACCAGGTGATCCGGGTGGGACGGCCGTGGGGGCAATGATGGGGGTTGTCACACCCTTCAAGGTCCAAAAGCAGGGTCTCCATCTCCTCCCGGTTCAGGCGCTGGTTGGCCCTGATGGCGCTGTGGCATGCCATGAGGATCAGCACCTCGTCAAGCCACCGCTCCTTGTGGTCATCAGCGTCGGCATCGAGCCCGGATTCGGTGATCTTGTCCACCATCTCGACGATCAAAGGCTTTATCTCCCTGTGGTCGATGATGGCGGGAACCGACTTCACAATAAAAGTGGCGCCGCCAAAGGGTTCTATTTCCATGCCAAGGGCCAGAAGATCGGGCAGTATCCGTTGAACAAGGTCGGCCTCGCGAAAGCTGAATTCGATGGTTTCCGGCACCACAAGGCCCTGGGAAGGGGGCCTGAAAGCGGCGGCCCGTTTTTTCAGCCGTTCATACACAATTCTTTCGTGGGCGGCGTGCTGGTCCACGAGAAAAAGGCCGTCATCGCACTGGGCCACCACATAGGTACCAAACACCTGGCCTATGACGTGAAACCTCGGTTG
Source organism: Desulfobacteraceae bacterium (assembly GCA_046496975.1). Classification (GTDB taxonomy): domain Bacteria; phylum Desulfobacterota; class Desulfobacteria; order Desulfobacterales; family Desulfobacteraceae; genus DATFJZ01. Next base: position 600 of record JAWOGI010000194.1, read on the forward strand.
GGGCCGTTGGTTCCCCTCCACTGTGTTTCCCCCGGGATCAGGACTTTCCGGCATGGACGGCCCCGGTGTTTTTGTGTCACCCCGGAATGCGGCACGAGAAGATTCTTCTGCACCACTCTCTTCCACCGGCAGATCGACGAACCCCGCTGGGGGCTTTTTCTCCGGAAACGGCTCCCCGTCAAGGGCAGAAGCAGCATCATCTCCAGGCACCGACTCCCTGTCACCGCCGGCTGATCTGCCTGCTTTTCCAAAAGAGCCCTGCCCTGATGGGGATGAGGCTGGAGATGGAGATGGAGATGGAGATGGAGATGAAGCTGGGGATGGGGCTGGAGCTGGGGATGGGCTCTTGCGCTCTGGTGGCGGTTCAAACATCCCCTCCTCCTCTGCCACCGCCGGTTTTCTGCCCCACTGGAACAGGGAGGGGTCGATTCTGTTGTCACTCGTTTCTGCCGAAGCCGAGGTGCCGGTGCCGGGCAGCTCCCCGTCCCTTGTGGTTTCCCCGGCGGCAAGGGCCGCCTCAACCCCCCTTGTCACGGCGGAGTAAACCGTTCCGGCATCGGCAAACCTCACCTCCAGCTTGGCAGGGTGGACATTGACATCCACCGCGTCAAAGGGAAGAGAGACAAACAGCACCCCCAGGGGAAACCGCCCTTTCATGATCCTCCCCTTGTACCCCCGGAAAATGGCAGCCACAACCCCCCGGTCCGTCACCATGCGGTTGTTGACAAAAAGCTTGATGCGCTGGGAGGAACTCCTGGTCAGGGAGGGGTGGGAGACATAACCGGACACGGCAACTCGCTTCTCTTCGTGATCCACCCGGCACAACGCATCGCCGCTCTCCCTGCCAAGGACCTCCACGGCCCTTTCCCGGGCATCGTCGGAAGCGGAAAAACTCTTGACCACGCGGCCGTTGTGCAGAAGGCTGAACCCCACACCGGGATTTCCCAGGGCCATGCCGGAAAAGCTGTCCACAATATGGCCCATCTCGGTGGTCACGGCCTTTAGAAATTTCCGCCTGGCCGGGGTGTTGAAGTAGAGATCCCTTACCTCAATCATGGTACCCGCCGGGGCTCCCACATCGGAGACATCCATGAGTGCGCCCCCCTTGATATGGATGCGGGTGCCGGTGGTGGCGGTCTCCTCCCGGGTGACAAGGGTGAGTTTTGCCACGGATGCCATGGAGGGGAGGGCCTCCCCCCGGAACCCGAAGCTGTTGATGGCAAAGAGGTCCTGGTCCGTTTCGATCTTGCTGGTGGCGTACCGTTCAATGGCCAGCAAAGCGTTGTCCCGACTCATGCCGGAGCCGTTGTCAGAGACCCTGACAAGGGTTCTGCCCCCTTTTTCAATCTCTGCGGTGATCCTTGTGGCCCCGGCGTCCAGGGCGTTCTCCACAAGCTCCTTGACCACGGAGACGGGCCGCTCAACCACCTCTCCGGCGGCAATCTTGTTGGAAACGATCTCGGAAAGGACCCTGACATCAGCCATTGGAAGCGTTTGACTCCCTGACAAACCGCAGCAGAAAGGAAGCGTCTTCGGGGCTCAAATCAAAGCGCAGGGAAGCTTCGTCCACAAGGGATACCAGGTCCTGGTTTCCCTTCTCCTTTCGTTGTTCTGAAACAAAGGCAACAGCCTTTCTCAAATGTTCACCTTCAGGCATGGGATGTGTCATTTTCACCTCTTTTATCTATCAATTCAGTATTTGCCGGCCCAGGGGGGTAAATCCCGCGGCCTGTTCAAACCCGTACCCTGCCCGTACCAGGGTCGTTTCGTCGAACCGCTTTGCCATGATCTGCAGCCCGATGGGAAGATTGTCTGTGGAAAGTCCCGCCGGCACGGAAAGCCCCGGGATGCCTGCCATGTTTGCCGCCAGGGTGAAGATGTCCGTCAGGTACATGGTCAGGGGATCATCGATTTTTTCGCCTATTTTAAAGGCCGGGGTGGGAGCCACAGGGGAAATGATCATGTCGCAGGTTTCAAAGACCCTGTCAAAATCGTCCATGATCAGGGAGCGTACCCTGGATGCTTTGCCGTAATAGGCGTCATAGTAACCGGCGGAGAGGGCATAGGTGCCGATGATGATGCGTCGCTGGACCTCATCTCCAAATCCTTTTGACTTTGTCTTCTGGTACATGTCCAGGAGCTCAGTGGCCTCTTTGTCCCGGAAACCGTACTTCACCCCGTCAAACCGGGCCAGGTTGGAGCTTGCCTCGGAAGGAGCCACCACATAATAGGAGGCCACGGCATAGTCGGAATGGGGAAGGGAGACCTCCACCAGCTCTACCCCCAGGGATTCCAGGGTTTTCCGGGCCTTGTCAAAGGTTTTTTGAACATCGGGGTCCATGCCCTTGACATCGAGGAATTCCCTTGGCACTCCGGCCTTCATCCCCTTGAGCCCCTCTTTTTCAAACCGGTCAATGCCCGAGGTAAAGTCCGGCACGGAAACCCGGGCCGAGGTGGAATCGTTTCTGTCATGGCCGCAGATGGCATTCATCATGATGGCGGCATCCCTGACATCCTTTGTGATGGGGCCGATCTGATCCAGGGACGAGGCGTAGGAGACCAGCCCGAACCGGGAGACCCTGCCGTAGGTGGGTTTCAGCCCGACAACACCGCAGTGGGAGGCCGGCTGGCGAATGGAGCCCCCTGTATCGGTGCCAAGGGAGGAGATACACATGTCCGCGGCAACGGCTGCGGCCGATCCTCCGCTGGAACCGCCGGGAACACACTCCCGGTTCCAGGGGTTGCGAGTGATGTGAAACGCCGAATTCTCCGTGGAAGAGCCCATGGCAAACTCGTCGAGATTGGTCTTGCCAAGGGTTACGGCACCGGCACTGTCGAGCTTGGAGACAATTGTGGCATCATAGGTGGGGACAAAATTTTCAAGCATTCTGGAACCGCAGGTTGTCAGAAGCCCTTTGGTGCACAAAAGATCCTTCAGGGCCAGGGGAATGCCAAGGAGGGGTCCCTGTTCATTGCCGGCAAGCTTCTCGTCTGCCCTGTCGGCCTGGTTGAGGGTCCTTTCTCTGTCAATGGTAATATACGCGCCGATATCGGTGTCAAGGGTTTGTGTCCGGTCCAGCAGAGCGGCTGCCAGATCCCTGGACGAGATCTCCCCTTTGTCCAGCAGGGTTCTGGCCTGGTGGATGGTAAGTTCATGCATGTCCATTTAAGCGTCTCACTCCTCTATCCCACGATCCTGGGAACTGTGTAAAAATCATCGTCTCTTTCAGGGGCATTGGCAAGGGTCACATCGGGTCCCGGGGATTCCTGCCTGTGATCCTCCCGAAAAACATTGGTTTCGAAAACCGCATCGGAAACAAGGGATGCCGATGAGACATCGGCCTCTTTCAACTTATCAATATACCCCAGGGTCCTGCTGATCTGGCCGGCGAACTTTTCCACCTGGGAATCCTCCACCTCAAGCCTTGCAAGCTTTGCGATATGCTTTACATCCATTTTGGTGATATTCATTTCACTCCTTTTCTATTATCATTCCCTTTATACGGGCTTTTTTGAGTTTCTGCAAAGCCCTTTCAGCGGATTTTCTGCTCTCAAAGGAGCCCGCCCTTACCCTGTGCCAGATGGTATTTCCGGTTTTCCCCATGGTTCTGTAAGACGCAACCCCCTTTGATTTCAACTTTTTCATCTGCTGGACAGCGTCTGCCAGGCTTTTGTAGGCGGCTATCTGAATGGTGTACCCTTCCTTTTTTTCCCCCTCCGGCGATCTCCTTGCTTCTCTTTCATGCCGTGCCACGGCCTTGGCCTTAAAGGTCATGGCTTTCCTGCTCTTGATGATGGGCACACCGTCCGGCGAAAGATCATCACCTTCTGAAGAGTCTGCCTTTTCCGGAAGGATCTCCCCTGCTGGATCAAAACCGGTCTGATCCGAGCCGGCCTGGTTAAAACCGGGCTGCCAGATCTGAACCGGTTTTCTCAACACCTCGTAAAAATCAAGGTCAAGCTTTGCCGTGGTATCCCGGTTCTCTTCCTGCTCCCTGGCCATGAGGCCCAGCCGTTTCTGAAAGCCTTCGGTATCAAAGGTAATGGGGGCAGTTCCCCTTCCCACCAGCAGACCCAGAAAAAACATCCAGCCGCACAAGAGAAAAAGGGCAACATATTTCACAACCCCCATGGAAATAGGCTCCTTTACATCTTTTCAGGCGCAGAGACACCGAGAAGGTCAAGGCCGTTTCGGATAACGGTTTTAACGGCCACAACAAGACTGAGCCTTGCCCGGCTCAGCTCCCTCTCTTCGGTCAGCACCTTGTGCTTGTTGTAGTACCCGTGAAAGGCCGAGGCCAGCCGCATCAGATAAGTAAAAATCACATGGGGGTGAAGGGTTGCAGCACTTCTTTCCACGTTTTCAGGAAAGGCGGCCAGGATCTTGATCAAATTGATCTCTTCCGCCTCAACCAGGGGGGATGAAGAGACTGCCGCGGCCCAGTCGGGGTTGTCCCTGCTGACCAGTTTCTCCTCCACGGCCCTGGCGACCATGCTGGAGATCCTGGCATGGACATACTGCACGTAGTAGACAGGATTTTCGCTGGTCTGCTGCCTGGCCAGCTCAAGATCAAAGTCGAGACCGGAATCATAGCTGCGGCTCAGGAAGAGAAACCGCGCCGCATCCCTTCCAACCTCGTCAACAATATCCTTCAGTGTGACAAACTCCCCGGCCCGGGTGGACATGGCAACGGGTTTGCCGCCCCTCAAAAGGTTCACCAGCTGCACCAGGATCACATCAAACTGGTCGCTTTTCCGGCCCGACGCATCAATGGAGGCGTTGATCCTCTGGATATACCCGTGGTGGTCCGCCCCCCAGACATCGATGACCCGGTCAAAACCCCGGTCAAACTTTTCCATGTGATAGGCAATGTCCGAAGCAAAATAGGTGGTGAGCCCGTTGTTCCTCACAACCACCCTGTCCTTGGCATCACCGTATTGCTCGGTTTTGAACCACAGGGCCTTCTCCTCTTCATAGATGATCTCTTTTTCCTTGAAATCATCGATCACCGCCATGACCTTGCCCGAATCGTACAAAGTCTGCTCGCTGAACCAATTGTCAAAGGTGACACCGAACTGGTCGAGATCTCTTTTTATCCCGGAAAGGATCTTGTCCGCGGCAAACCTGGCGCAAACCTGGACACCCTCCTCTTCTCCTGCTTCAAGAAGGGCGTCGCCCTTCAACTCCTTGAGTTCTTGGGCAATCTCCCTGATATACGCTCCCTTGTAGCACTCTTCCGGGAAATCCACAGTTTTTCCGTTGACTTCAAGGAGACGCAGCCACACAGAGAGGCCCAGGGTTCTGATCTGCCTGCCGGAATCGTTGATATAGTACTCCCGCTGGACATCAAAACCGGCAAATCCGAGGATATTGCCGATGGCATCGCCAACGGCGGCACCACGCCCGTGACCGATGTGAAGAGGACCGGTGGGATTGGCACTGACAAACTCCACCTGCACCTTTTTCCCCCTGCCCAGGTTTGAAGCCCCAAAAGCACTGTTTTGCCGGTGAATCTTCTCTATAACCGAATGCCACGCCTCTTTTTTAAGGAAAAAATTGATAAATCCCGGCCCGGCAATCTCTGTTTTTTCAATGACCGTTGAAGAGCCGTCCATGGCTTCAATAACAGCCTCTGCAATCTTTCTCGGTGCCATTTTCTGAATCGAAGCCGAGATCATGGCAAAATTGGTAGAAAGATCCCCATGGGCATCATGGCGGGACTGCTCAATCTCCATGTCAGGAAACGCATCACTGTTCAGCATACCGGCATCAAATGCCTTTTTTGCCCCATCCAGAACAAGCTCTTTTATTAACGCTTTCATCATATCAATCAGTTCTCGTGTTCGGAATCGTCATCGGGTTGGAATTTCGGGGTGTCATCATCACTGTCGATCTCTTTGATATCATCCTCGCTCAAATCCTCACTGGGTTTTTCATCCTTGAGCAGATCATCCAGCTCGACATACTCCTCCTCGTCTTCCACAGCCTCTTCCAGGTCGGGAAAGCCTTCCACATCGTCGTACTCAACAACCAGTTTCTCCTCCATGCCCCCCGCAAAAAACCCTTCCGCGGCATCAAAGATCTTGCAGGAGAGGTCATAAGGAGGAAAAAAATTGATCCGCCTCATTTTTTCAATAAACACCTCTTTTCCCTGCTCGACTGCCGTTTTCATCTCTTCAAGGTCATATTCTTCCCTTGCCACAGGCATGAAATAACCCGGCTCGCCTTCTGCTGACTCGGAAAGGGTCACAAGACCCTTCTCAGCGTCTGTTTCAAATTTAAACCTCTGTTTCATTGTGCTCTCCCTTATTATATGAAAGTATTAAGTTTTAAGTGTTAAGTTTTAAGTGTTAGCTGATACTTTCATCATTTTTTGTGGCAGCTTAAGCCATGACGACAATCTCTCTTTGCCTGACCCCGTGCAAAATGCCCCGGCTGGAAAACTGACCATCAGCAATAAGATCCTCATGCACTCACCAATATCATAACAGGCACGCTAAAAAATTGAAATAAATCTTTAGATTATAGCTCAAATTTACCTGGTGTCAACATAAAGGTCAATTTACCCAAAAGGTTCAAATTTGGTATTGACCTTGCCCAGACCCTGTGGTATAAGGGTCGGGTCAGATTGACAGTGGAGGAGTGGCCGAGTGGCTGAAGGCGGCGGTCTTGAAAACCGTTAAGTGTCAAAGCTTCGTGGGTTCGAATCCTACCTCCTCCGCCAGTTTCAAAAACGGAGAAATGGCCGAGTGGCTGAAGGCGCTCGCCTGCTAAGCGAGTATGGGGGTAAAACTCCATCGAGAGTTCGAATCTCTCTTTCTCCGCCATTTAAAAGGATTTCAGAAGGCCGGGTCACTCAGATCCGGCCTTCTTTTTTGGGTGGATGGTGTGAACTTTGGTGTGAACTTCTTTTTTTTGGGCTTTTTCAAGGACCCCTGCAGCCCCCGTTTCATCCCCGGTAAAACTTTTCAAATAAAGATCCGTGGTGGTGGTCCGCTTATGCCGTAACTGCTTCTGGATCTGAACTAAAGACAGTTTTTTTGAATCCGCCATGATGGCTGACACAGGGGGTTTGGGCCATCCAGCACGGATAATCATAGTCAGATGTTTTCATCCATCTTATAGGAATCTCCTGTTTCTCCAGACCCCACCAGGAACTTTTGACAAGATATACCCGCGGTTCGGTAGGTTCCACCGCATATTCAGTCCCTGAGAATGTTCCGAGAAGGAAAACAAATAGAAACAATAGAAGAGGGATTGTCTCTTTAGTGATAAATTTCATGATGCTCCTTTATATGTGGTCTTGCCACCCCCTTCACCCACCGCCGCCGCAGCATATTGATTACCCGGCCTTTGTCTCCGCGGATCTCAATTTAGTGCGAGCCACTCAAGTTCTTCAGACTTCGGTGGCTCACTGCAATCTCAGTATGGTTTGGGGATTTGTGGATCATGTATGTATCTCAAATTTGTTTGTGGATCATAAAATTAAGAATATGATCCACAAATAAGATTGTGGATCATACATGCTCCTTAAAGGATGTCTTTCCCTTCAGCAATATTTATCAATTCAGTGAAGGCATATATTGCAGGGGAGCTCCCTCTGGATTCCCTTAATACGGCAAAAAGTCCATTATTCCGGAGGGTCGTAAGTATTCGTTTTGCTGTGGGGGTAGGAATTTCTTTAATGCTGGTGAAATCCGTTGATTTGAAAGTGGGTCTTGAAAAAATAAAATCCAAGGCATGAATTGAATATTGTGAATGGGTCAGATCCACCAATTGATTTTTTTTGGACTCATAAAGATGAAGTATTTTTGATGCTTTGACCTGGTTTTCCATGGCTTGTATTTGGATGGCTTTAAGAAAAAAGAGGCACCAGCTATTCCAGTCATTATCCCTTGAGATTGATAGCAGCTTGTCATAATATTCGTCTCTGTTCTTTTCAAAATAGGCACTGATATAGAACATTGGTGATTGAATTAATCCGGCTTTAAATAGAAAAAGAGGAACGCACATTCGACCGAGCCTTCCATTACCGTCCAGAAATGGATGGAGGGCTTCAAATTCGGCATGGAGCACCGCAAGCTGGACAAGAATATCCGGCGCATCTTCATGAATATAATTTTCCCATTTTCCCATTGCTTCATCCAGTTTGTCTGCACTTATTGGGATGAATTTTGCATCTTCTATGGGGCAACCCCGAGGACCGATCCAATTGGGAATTTTCCTGTACTCTCCAGGGGATTTCCCCTGGCCCCGGACCCCTTGGAGTAAGGTTTGATGGGCTGTTTTGACCACTCGCTGGCATAGGGGCAATTTCTCTAATAACTCTGTGGCATGCCACATACTTTTCCTATAGTTCAGGATCTCATTGATATCGGCTACTTTATCCCAGGAAATTTCTTTTGAGTCACCTTCAGCTTCAAATTCCAGGACCTCTCCCATAGTGGCCTGGGTACCTTCTATTTTGGAGGATAGAACTGCTTCCTGTGTGGTCAATGGACTCAACAAAACTGCGGCGTTCGGAATTGCTGACAATGTTCCGTCATACCTTGCCAACGCTGCGTTTGCCGGTCCGATATGTGGGATCAGGGTTGTCCAATTAATATTTCCGGGTGGAAACTTCCCGTAGTGATAATTTACTGGAGATGCCAATATATCTTCCTTTTTAAGTCGAATAAGTCCATTTTTCCCCTTTGCTTTGCCTTATTCTAATCTTCGCCACATCCAAACCACCCTTCCGACACACAGCCGGTGCCAGTCGGGTTCAACAACCAACCGGGGCGAACGGCACCTCCCGGATTTCCACCCGGCTTGCTCCGGTAGGTGTGACCAGTAATTCAAAGAAGCCTCCTGAAATCTTCCACAGAAAGCCCTGCATCTTTTACGATCCCACCCAAAGTATAAGCATCAATTGGATTGGCCCGGGGAATGGTCAAAATTTTGATTCCATCAGTCATGATAGTATGTTTACCTTGCCTTGCGACTTTGAACCCCACCTTTTCAAAAGCCCGGATAACTCTTTTGTGATTGATTCCTTGAATCTTCGTCATCAGGCGACCTGTATTTCTCGTATGTCACAGTCATTACACAGGCTTTCTGCAACGGCCATATATCCTTCAAGGGCATCCGCAATATTCTCCAGGGCTTCCTCTTCGGTTTTTCCTTGAGACCAACATCCGGGAAGACCGGGGACAAAAACGCTGTATCCTTCATCTGTTTTTTTTAATGCTACCTTGAATTTCATGATTTAGCCTCCTTGTATTAACACCTTGCTTTTTGTTGTGACTACTCCTCGCGGTAGTTTAGTCACATTTTTCATCACCATCCACCCACCCACCGCCGCAGCATATAGACTGCCCGGTCCTTGTTGAAGATTGGCCTAATTTTGCGTTGCCAAGGAGTTGCTAAGTTGTTGATGAGTGATGAGATCCCGCCATGATCACATTTTTTTCGCCGTAAAAATTTTTTCCAGGATCACCTTTGTGATCATGTATGTGGGTTTTATGCCGTCCTGACCCATGGCGCCTGCGGCAAGGGTATTCCCCGTTATCAGCGGATTATCCGAGGCGTAGTAGGCATAACGGGTGCGGATGTTTTTCGGAATGTGCCCTTTGATCATGGCTGCACTGATCGCCTTCTGGTAGTGTCCCCCCTCCATCTCCAACCCCACGGCGTTCCAGTCCTGTTGGAACATCTCCAGCACGTCCCTGTTCTGCAGGGATGTGCCCAGAACCGTTGCCATGGGACCGGTATACACATCAACATTGTCATCAAAGTCCTCGGCAGACAGATCATTTTCCAGTATATAGTTGTCAGAAGAGCCTTCATACACATGGGCTGTTGCCAGCATAATGTCCCCTTTGTCCCCGGACAAAATGCCTGCCTTGCCCATGATGGAGATGGACTCGATATTGAAGGATACCCTTCCGTCCTCTTTTTCCAGGGGTTTTAGCAGTTTTTCCATCACTTCGAAGGCCTGGGCCCCAAAGGCGTAATTCATCACCAGAAGGACCGGCTTTCTTTCCTGAACCGCCTCCATGTCAATATTCAATCCAGGGTGGAGAGCAACACCATCAAGCTTTGCCGTATCGATGATCTGGCAGTCAATGTTGGTTCCCGATTCATCCAGTATCTGGTAAAGCCCGTTTTTTTCAGCCAATTCGAGAATATCACTGCTGTTCTCCCGTATACCGGCAAAGAACCGGTAAAGATCCTCACTGATTTCCCCTCTGCCTGCCTGCTGAACCCCGGCGTACCCGTAGATAACGTTGACGGCACTGTGAAGGTTGGCACTGAGAACATGAACAGGGCGGTCCTGGAGATCAAGCTCCAAAAGCTTCTCTTGCACATTGATAGCCCAGATTTTACCGTACTTCTGGTGGCCGATGATATTCATCAGGGAAGGGGTCAAATAGACCACCAGCGAGTCATCCTCGCAGAGACGTTCATTTTCTATCCGCTTGCCGAGGTTGTAAATAAGGGAAAAAAATCCGTTGTTGCTTTTGTTGTCGGTTCTGTTCTTTTCAAAAGAGGTGTAAACCTCCCGTGTTTCATGGTAGGTCCTGCCAAGGATTATACTGAGATTCCACAGTGCCGAGTCCAGGTCGCCGCAGGCCATCTCCCTGTTGGCACAGATATTTTTCTCAAGCTTGTTCCACTCAAGCCTAGGTTTTCCGTAGTCGTCCTGGATCCTGCGGTAGATTTTTTTGGCTTCGCTGTTGAGAAAGGCCATGTGGGTCAAGATGTCATAAATCTCGCTCAGCCCCCTTGAAATGATAAAGCAGAACTCTTTCTCATTGATTTTATAGCAGGTCCGCCGCCGCTTTAACGGTTCGATTTTTTCAAAGGGGGTGTCTTCAAACTGCTCTTCATCGGTGAGGATAACCTTTTCGGCATTTTCAATGCCATTGGGAAGCCTGTCAATGACATACTCCAGCCCCTTCAGCTCGACCACCTTGGGATCGTTCATGGAACCGTAAATTTCAGGGCTCAAATCCCTTAAACAGACTTCCAGTGCCTTGCCGAACTTCCCTGACGGGCGGTAAAACCCCCTGATGGCAAGGGCATCTGCAATGGTTTTAAACTCCCTGATCGCAAGCCTTGCCCGTTGCGAACCTGTCAACTCCCGCATAAACACTCCTTTCCATTATAACCCCCATGTCCTTATGGACACAACAAAGCATGAAAGTCGAATTAGAGGCAGCCGGTTCGGGGTTTTGCCCGTAGCGGTTTTGAGCGGTAGCTGTGAGCATGGATGCTCTAAACAGCTGCCGCTCACCTCGGAGCAGCCCATGGACGGGCTGTGTGACTCGAAGAGGAGCCTTGGCTCCATGAGCGTAGGGCAATACCCCGAATCGGCTGCCGGGATTACACGACTTTCATATAAAACAACCATGAGCAGCGTGCCCACAACAAACCAACCGATTTTGTGCATCTTATTCCTTTGACAGGCCAGGGTCAAGGTTTAACTACCGAAAATACAGGGTCAAGGGTTAACTGCTCAAACCGGCAAAGCGGGGCACGCCGGCAAAAAACCCGATTAACCGTTTCAATATGGAAAAAACTCTGCTATGGTAACAGACCGGTGTGGGGTGGGGTCAGGCTTTCGTTATTAACACTGTCGTGTGCTTTATGGTTTGACTGTGCTTTTCTGTCCGATAACGTCAATAACAAAAGCCTGACCCCGTTGACCCGCCAAATATGACGAGTGGCCGATGTTATGACCAAGCCCTTTTTTTAACAGATGGATCGCCAATGGGCAGAATACGCTACAGCAGCAAATCCCGCAACACCCTGGTCATGTCCCTTGAAGGCGACTGGACACGTGACCGGGACCTCCCCTCTGCCGGAGAAATCCGGGCCGCGGTGGACAGCTTCCCCCTGCTGACCGGGATAAGCTTTAACACGAAAAAAATGAAAGAATGGGACAGTTATGCTGCCACCCTGCTCTTTGCCGTCCATGACCACTGCCTGAAAAAAAATATCCTGTTCAATCCCGAAGGGTTGCTAGACGGGCTGGACAAGCTCATCACCCTTGCCTCAGCAGTGCCTCCCCCCAAAGGGTCAATGAGCACCGAAAGAACCGTTTCTCCACTGGAAAATGTCGGCAACCGGCTCATGGAAACCGTCTCTTCGACAAAAGAGATCCTGGATTTCATCGGCCAGGCTGTGGTGGCTTGTACAGACCTGATCCGGGGCAGATCCCCAATGCGCTCTTCTATTTTCCTGGGCCACCTCCAGGAGTGCAGCTCAAAAGCTCTGCCCATTGTCTCCCTTATAAGCGGCCTGGTGGGGTTGATCCTCGCCTTTGTCGGGGCCATTCAGCTTGTGATGTTCGGGGCACAGATCTATGTGGCAAGCCTTGTGGGCATCTCCATGGTCCGGGTCATGGGGGCGGTGATGACCGGCGTTATCATGGCCGGCAGGACAGGCGCCGCCTATGCTGCCCAGCTGGGAACCATGGAGATCAACGAGGAGATCGATGCGTTGAAGACCCTGGGCATCTCCCCCATGGCCTACCTGGTGCTGCCAAGGATCCTGGCCCTTGCCCTGGCAATGCCCCTGCTCTGCCTTTACGCGGATCTCATGGGCATAGCCGGAGGCATGGCCGTCGGCGTATTCATGCTGGACCTCAACGTCATGGAGTATTTCAACATGACAAAAAGCGCCATCACCCTGAACGACTTCGCCATCGGCCTTTTCCAGAGCTTTGTTTTCGGTATCCTCGTGGCTGTGGCCGGCTGCCTAAGGGGAATGCAGTGCCGGCGAAACGCTTCGGCTGTGGGAAATGCGGCCACCTCGGCTGTTGTCACCGCCATTGTGGCGATTGTCATTGCAACGGCGGTGATCACCCTGCTGTGCAGCATTCTGGGAATATGAGCCGGGGTATTAACCGTGGAAAAAGAGGATAATGGACCTGCAGAACAGTGACAACCAGGGAGATGCCATGCCTGCTTCGCCAGAAAGACCGCCGGCCATCGCCATCAAAGACCTCTCCATGGGATATGGCGATGTTGTTGTGCAAAGAGAGCTCACCTTTGACATCAACAGAGGAGACATCTTCATCATAATGGGGGGCAGCGGATGCGGCAAGAGCACCCTGTTACGGCACCTGGTGGGGTTGAAAAGACCGGAAAAGGGAGCCATTCTGTACCAGGGAACCGATTTCTGGGCAGGGACAATGAAGACAAGAAGGGAGATGATGAAAACTTTCGGCGTTCTCTATCAAAAAGGGGCCCTGTGGAGCTCCATGACCCTGGCCGAGAACATCAAGCTGCCCCTGGAAGAGCACACAGCGCTGAGCCGGTCCAGGATGGAGGAGCTGGCCGCCTTCAAGCTGGCCCTGGTGGGACTGGCCGGGTTTGAACATTACTACCCCTCCCAGATCAGCGGAGGCATGCAGAAACGGGCAGGCCTTGCCAGGGCCATGGCCCTTGACCCCAAGATCCTTTTTTTTGACGAACCCTCTGCCGGGCTTGATCCCGTCAGTGCCAGACGGCTGGATGACCTCATCCTGGAACTCAACGCCAGCCTCAAAGCCACCATTGTCATTGTGACCCACGAACTGGACAGTATCTTTGCCATCGGTAACAACGCCGTGTTCCTGGATGCGGAATCCAAAACAATGATAGCCACAGGAGATCCCAAGACCATGCTGGAAACAGATGTCCATGAAAAAATAACCACCTTTTTGACCAGGGGCCGTGCCAAAAAAGCCGGGAAAGGAGAAATGACACCGTGAGCAAACAGGCAAACACCACTGTCATCGGAGGCTTTGTTGTGGGAGCCCTGGTCCTGGCCGTTGCCGGCATTGTCTTCTTTGGTTCGGGAAATTTTTTTTCCGAAAAAAACCGGTACGTTCTCTTTTTTGACGGCTCGGTCCAGGGGTTGAACGTCGGTTCCGCCGTTGTTTTCCGGGGAGTCAAGGTCGGTTCTGTTAAAGAGATCCGCATCACAACAAACACGGGGAACCTGACCTTTTCCATACCGGTCCTCATCGAAATCGAAGACCAACGGTTTGTTGTAAAGGGAGAAAATGACTCGGGGCTTTCCCTTCAAAAACAGCTGAATATCCTCATCAATAAAGGATTGAGGGCCCAGCTTGAAATGCAGAGCATGGTCACAGGCCAGCTGCTTGTCAACCTTGATTTCCATCCCGGAATGCCGGCAAAACTTTTGAAAAAGACCACAGAGCACCCCGAAATCCCCACCATCCCGTCGGACATTGAAGAGCTGACCGAAAAAATCAAAACCGTGCCTGTGGAGCAGATCTTCAACAAGCTGCTCTCGATCATCACCAGACTGGAAAGCGCACTGGGCTCTTCCCGGACGGGAAAGATCATCGATTCACTGGAGCAGACCATTGCCCGGACCAACAGCCTGATCCACCACCTTGACCAAAGAATCGCCCCTCTCTCCACAAGCCTTGAGAAATCCATGGCCGGTGTGGAACAGCTCTCCAAAAGCGCAGAAGAGGAGATTGTCCGGACCGGGAAGGGCATGGACGAAACCATGGAAGAAATTGAAAGCCTTGCCGCCGCAGCAGAACAGGCCATCACCGATGTATCCATGCTGGCAAAATCGATAAAAGGGGAAGTCCAGCCCCTGTCCGTTTCCATACAGGCCGCAGCCGGGGCATCAGCCAGTGCGGCACACAAAGCGGAACAGACCCTTGGAACCATGGGCAGCCTGGCAGACAGGGATTCGGAACTGGTCACGAAACTTGTCAGAACCCTGGACGAACTCTCCCAGGCGGCACGCTCCTTTCGCCTCCTCACCGATTATCTTGAAAGACACCCCGACGCCCTGATCAAGGGAAAACGGTAACAGCCGGCAATGCTTATTTAACCTGAATAGGGAGCCCCCATGAGACAAAACAACCCGTTGTTTAACCTGTTCCTGCTGACACTTTTCGCCTCTCTTTTGCTCACAGGGGGGTGCAGCACCGCAACACCATCAAATTTCTATCTTTTGACCCCTGTGAACCGGGCAACCGTGGAAAAAACCGACAAGCCCCTCTGCCCGGAGATCACCCTGACCCTGGGACCGGTTACCGTTCCGGACCACCTTGACCGCCACCAGATTGTGGTGCGGACAAACCCCAACATCCTGGAATTGTCGGATTACAACCGATGGGCAGGAGCCCTTGCCCGGGAACTCCCCCTGGTTCTGCGGGAAAACCTCTCGTTGCTCCTGGCAACGGACCAGATCGCCCTCTACCCGGCAGGAAGAGACCTGGATGCAGACTTCCAGGTCTCGGTGGACATTGTGCAGTTTGACGGCCTTCCGGGAGAGGAGATCCGGCTGGTGGCAAGGTGGCAGCTGGTGGACCTCAAAACAGACAGGACCATGGCCATGGAGCGGACAGAAGCGAGCAGGCCCCTGGAATCAAAGGAGTACCAGGCCTATGTTGCCGGCCAGAGCAGCCTCCTTGAAACACTCTGCTACGACATTGCCCTTGGTGTCAAAGAGATCTGCCCCGGGGGAGAACTGCAGCAATAACCCCGGCTTGATGGTCACTTCAACCGAATCCGTTAATTCCCGGGCCACCCGGACAGATGCCCGGAATCCCCAGGGAACCAGTCAAGACCGGCTTCGCATGGCTTTAAAGGCATTTATCAGCCCGTTGGTGGATGCGTCATGGGAAGAGACAACCCTGTCATGGTTAAGTTCCGGCTGGATCTTCCCGGCCAGGGCCTTGCCCAGCTCAACGCCGAACTGGTCAAAGCTGAAGATGTTCCACACAATCCCCTGGACAAAGATCTTGTGTTCGTACATGGCAAGGATGCTTCCCAGGGTTGCCGGGGTGAGTTTCTTAAAAAGGATGGTATTGGTAGGCTTGTTCCCCTTGAACACCTTGTGGGAGAGCAGTTGTTTTATCTCTTCCTCTGTTTTCCCCTGTTTTCTTAACTCCTCGGCCACTTCCTTTTCTGTTTTTCCCATGAGAAGCGCCTCGGTCTGGGCAAAAAAATGGGAGAGCAGAATCTCATGGTGAAAGGTGAGATCCGTACTGCCCACGGCAGGGGCGAGAAAATCCGCCGGGACCAGGTGGGAACCCTGGTGAATCAACTGGAAAAAGGCGTGCTGCCCGTTGGTTCCCGGCTCCCCCCATACAACAGGAGAGGTGGTGCACGTCACCTGCCCGCCGTCCCTGGCAGCGCTCTTGCCGTTGCTCTCCATGGCTGCCTGCTGAAGGTACGCCGGGAACCGGTGCAAAGCCTTTGCATAGGGAAAGACCGCCTCGGTCTGGGCATTGAAAAAATTGGTGTACCAGATGGAGATCAGAGCCAGGAGAACGGGAATGTTCTCTGGCAGGGGGGTGGTTCTAAAATGGCAGTCCATTTCAAATCCACCGGCAAGCATTGCTTCAAAATTGTCAAACCCGATATAACAGGCAATGGGAAGGCCGATGGCAGACCACAGGGAATATCGCCCCCCCACCCAGTCCCACAACTCAAAGATGTTTTGCCTTTCAATGCCAAAGGCCTCAACGGCTTCGGTGTTGGCAGAGACGGCAACAAAATGTCCGGCAATGTGCCCCTCCTCTCCGGCATGGTCCAGAAACCACCTCCTGGCGGCAAAGGCGTTGGTCATGGTCTCCTGGGTGGTAAAGGTCTTTGAGGCGATGATAAACAGGGTGGTTTCAGGATCGAGGTTTTCCAGGGTGTCGCCAATATGGGCCCCGTCGATATTGGAGACAAAATGGACCTCAACCCCGCCGTGGGCATAGGGTTTCAAGGCCTCGGTGACCATCAGGGGACCGAGGTCGGAACCGCCGATGCCGATATTGACAATATCTGTGATGGGTTTTCCGGTGTACCCCTTCCTTTTGCCGGCTGTGATCCCGCCGGAAAAGTCCTTCATCCTGGCCAGCACCCTGTTCACTCCGGGCATCACGTCCCGGTTGTTTAAGTAGACAGGGGCATTGGACCTGTTGCGAAGGGCAGTGTGGAGAACGGCCCTGTTCTCGGTTTCATTGATGGCCCTGCCGGTAAACATCTGCTCTGCGGCATCCTGCACCCCTGCCTCTTCTGCCAGAGCCACCAGCAGATCAAAAGTGGTGCCGGTGATGATGTTCTTGGAAAAATCCACCAGAATCCCGTTGAATTCAATGGAAAACCGCTCAAACCGC
>JAWOGI010000199.1:0-3324 GCA_046496975.1 Desulfobacteraceae bacterium
CCGGCAGCCGATTCGGGGTATTGCCCTACGCTCATTCTCGCAGCCCGTCCATGGGCTGCTCCGAGGTGAGCGGCAGCTGTTTAGAGCATCCATGCTCACAGCTGCCGCTCAAAACCGCTACGGGCAAAACCCCGAACCGGCTGCCTCTAATTCGACTTTCTACCTTTGTTGTGAGCATGCTGGTCATGGCCGTTATATGAAAGTCGTGGTTTGTTGTGAACAAGCTTCTACCCCTTGATTCTGGGATCGCTGGGGTCTCCCTGGCAATCCGGTGTGTAGCAGCTGTTGTCGACAAACGAACAGGAACTGCTGCAGGAAGGACATTTTTCAGGCGGTGTCTCCGCCTGCATGGTGTAACCGCATTTATTGCATTTCCAACTGGTCATGGGAACCTCCTTTTAAAAAAAATATAAACAACACTGGCCTTGATCATAACGTCTTACATGGGAATGAGAGGCCCATGAAGCGCGGATCTATCCGATGGTATGATCAAGCCCCTGGCTATCAATCCTTGAAAACCAGCTTTCCTCCAAGAAAACCGGCCACCCCGGCCGATGCCAGCATGACAATATTCAGCACGAGAAACAGCCAGGCAAGGCTTGACCCGAGGACGGCCGGCTGGCTTGCATACCACACCAGACTTGCAAAACAGGTGACCAGGGTGACAGAGGCTGCCAGAATCTTCACCTTGAACAGCCATGTCAAGGCGCTGTTGTACTTCCTGGTCCATTCGACAAAGCCTGCGGCAATCACAAGGGGTAGCGCCACAAAAACGGCAATCACGTTGAAGAACCCAGCCTTTGCCAGGCTGTCCGAACCGAACAGAAAGGCAGCAACAAAAAAGAGAACGGCAACGGGCAGCACTCCGTTGGGAAAATGCACAGATACCGGATGAACGTGGTGCTTGAGCATCTGGTTCATCACAGAATCCATCAAAGAGGAACCCCTGTTTTTTTCCGGCCTGGGCGCCTCTTTTGCCACCCTTATCTGCTCTTCAAGCTGCCTGATCTTTTCGGCATCAGAGAGATCGCTGGAAGAATCGGCGGTTGAAACAGTGTTGCTCTCCTCCTGTTCCAGAAGAACAAATTTTGAAGCAGGGGCCTTGCACACAGGGCAGCTCAGGGGTGGGGTTTCGCCTTCATGGATGTAATTGCAGATGGTGCATCTCCATTGTTTCATCGAAAATATCTCCTCTCTTGTTAAAGGTAATTGTCGCCGAACAGTCACTAATCTTACAAACAAATTTCATGCCATGATACCCACAAAAACAACTATTCATATTTGCCTTGACAAAGATCAGAGAGTTGAATACATCTGGACAGATGTTGACTTTGCAGAAGCCATGGCACCACAGGATTCGACGTTTTTCCGGGTTGGCACAGAAACAGCAGACGCGCAGCACACACAAAATCCCAATCCAAATTCAGGAGGCCTTTATGAAGCCCGAAGAAACATTTACCACAGCTCTGGTGTTTGAAAAAAAAATACGCGACCTCTACGTTTCAGCGGTTGATACCATTGACCACAAACAGGGCAAGGCCTTTTTTAAAAAGCTTGCCGGTGATGAACAGTCCCATGTCGATTTCCTGGAATACGGTCTTGAACAGCTGAAAAACAACGAAGGTGTTGATATTAACAGACTGACATCCCCCATCCCACCTGTTGACCAGCTGGACAAGACCATTGAAACGATGAAGACCAGAATCCCGGAAAAGATGCTCGGGGACATCAAGAGAGTGTTAAACAGTGCGTTAAAACTTGAACTGGAAACCAGTGCGTTTTACAAAAAAGCCCTGGACAATACCGGGGAAGGTCCCATCAGGGATATTCTGGAAAAATTTTACACCATCGAGGAAAATCATGTCCATGCGGTCCAGGTGGAGCTGGATTTCAGTTCAAAAAGCGGCCACTGGTTTGATTTCATGGAGACAGACATGGAACACGGGTAACCCCCGGCAAAAGAGGGCTGCCGTCCACCGGTACCCCATGGTCTATTTCCCATCAAACAGGTGTTGAAACCTTCTAAATCCGTGCTTTTCAAGATCAGCCGCAGGTATAAATTCCAGAGCCGCGGAATTGATGCAGTACCGAAGTCCCGTTGGCGGGGGACCATCGTCAAAGACGTGGCCCAGATGGGAATCTGCCTTTCTGCTTCTCACTTCGGTGCGACTTGTGAAAAAACCATTGTCCTTTTTTTCCACGACAGCCTCCGGTTCAATGGGCCGGGTAAAGCTTGGCCATCCGGTTCCTGAGTCGAATTTGTTTGTTGAGCTGAACAGGGGTTCGCCAGAGACAATGTCCACATATATCCCAGGTGCCTTGCTGTCCCAGTACTCATTGTCAAAGGCTTTTTCCGTGCCGTCCTTCTGGGTGACATGGTACGCCAGGGCAGAGAGGCGGGACTTCAACTCCTGTTGGGAGGGCTTTTCATACCCCTTTTCTTGTTTTTCCCACACTCTTTCAATAAACTGGTCCCTCCCGGATCTCAGCCGGTAAAAGGTATACCGCATGGAATTTTTTTTGTAATAATCCTGGTGATACGCCTCGGCTGGATAAAATTTTTTAAAGGCAACCACTTTTGTGGCAACGGGTTTATCAAACCGTCCGGAACCGTTGATCTCCTCGATGGCAGCCAGGGCCTGACGTTTCTGCTGTTCATCGTGGTAAAACAGGGCAGACCGGTACTGGTCTCCCCGGTCAACAAAGGACCCTGAATCATCCGTCGGGTCGATCTGGCGGAAAAACGCATCGACAAGAGCGCCATAGGATATTTTTTCAGGGTCAAACCGGACCTGGACCGCTTCGTAATGGCCTGTATTTCCTGAACTTACCTCTTCATAGGTGGGGTCTTCCTCCTCTCCGCCGGAGTACCCTGAAACGGCTGCAGCAACCCCGTCAATTTTTTCAAATCCCGCTTCTATACACCAGAAGCACCCTCCTGCAAAGGTTGCCGTCTCCAATTGGCTGTTTTTGTCCATTTCTGCCTCCCTTTTATTTCCGGAAAACCCGGTGCCTGCCATGAAAACAAGCAGCAGAACCGCTGTCAACAACGAAAAAACACGTACTTGTCCCGATTTTTTCATCACACATCCCCTCTTTGGTTGTCCCCAGACTTTTTATTTCATTGACGGGTCGTTGTTTTCCATCACCAGGTAATAATCAAGTGCCGCAATCTTCTTTGAAGGGCTTGGTCATAACATCGGCCACTCGTCACATTTGGCGGGCCAACGGGGTCTAAAGATCAGCTGCTTACCAACTTTGCACGATTCGAGCCAGCCCTGTCATGAAAAAGCAACCACTGTGTCACCCAACAGTTGCCTCTGC
>JAWOGI010000304.1:0-2665 GCA_046496975.1 Desulfobacteraceae bacterium
AAACCAGAGGGATAATTGACCGAATGACATAACTTCGGCGGCAGCCCACACCGGCGGCAAGACCGGATCATCATATGTGCTGTGATAATGCTGGATAAATAGTTCTGTGCTGCGATCGATTTCTTTTTCGTGAGCCTCAAGGATAAGCAATCTAAATTTCCGGTCAAAGATATAAAGGTTCAGGACATCATCAAAAGAGGTGTTCTCATGAAAATTATGCTCCGGCCCACTATCCGGTTTTTCTAAAGGGATCCAATACCCACGAAGGCGAAAATAGCTGATATGGGACAAATATCGAAATGCCCGGGGCCGATCGGAAATATTCATTCCCCGGGAAGCAAGAAGGTTGAGTTGATCATCAATGGTCAAGGGGGGCTTTATATATTTCACAGACTTCTCCCCAAAAAAAGTAACCCGCCGGGGTGCGCATTCAAGGGCAAGGCCCAGAGAGGCGTGGCGGGTGTTATTCAGATTAATTCTTTAATCATTGTAGCATAAAAAATACTGATTGTCATTATTTTTATTATGATTACAGCAATTCTAATTGTGACAGATAATGGATTTTGGGCGGGATAAACGCTTGTCGACATCATTCAATGCATCAGAGTATAACTGTGTCAATTTATCTGAGCGCTATAGCCCTATAATGCCTGCTTTAAATTATCATGTTCAAAAGCAGAACTCATAAACTCTATTTCCTGTTTTTTTGTTCCAAAGCGGTCTGCTTCTCTTGCCCATTGGTTGACAGAATCTGCCACTTCCTTGGCAATTG
The DNA here is from genome assembly GCA_046496975.1 of Desulfobacteraceae bacterium. Classification (GTDB taxonomy): domain Bacteria; phylum Desulfobacterota; class Desulfobacteria; order Desulfobacterales; family Desulfobacteraceae; genus DATFJZ01. The sequence continues at coordinate 773 of JAWOGI010000304.1, forward strand.
TTTTTGCCTGGTGGCTTTTTAAACCAAACTCTTCGGCAACCTCATATGCAAGATCAAGGGAAGCAGCGTTATTATAAAAATCAATATTGGTTCTAAGAAATCTTGATTTGATATGTTCTGGAGCTGGTTCCAGATCGTAGAGGGGCGACAGATGCCACCCGGAAGTGCGGTGGTCATAAAGAGACCCATGGTTTCTCAAGGGATCATCGACATTTGAGATCATGATATTGAAAACAATGCGCCGCCATAATTCCATCAAATCCTTTTGTGGATTTGCCCCATGCTCCATTAAAATTTCTCCGATTTCAAGGTAACTTCCTGTGTCTCCGTCAGAAGCCCCAAGCATGGCCATGGCCGATAAGAATGGGACACGGTTTAGACTGTGTGTGCGGTCAAACCTTTCAAGTAAAAGGATATTTCTGCCGGTTATTTTTTTAAGACAGAAATTCGGGTCTTGATCATCGTTTCGCCCACCCGGGATGGACAATTGTATGATCAAGGCCTATCTTTGGTGGTGTTACAATTGTGAAAGAATTTTTTCCGCCCCGGGGCTGCCGTCCGGGGCTGTCACCCCTTCAAGCCATTGGGACACCTGCTCCGGGTTGTTGCTGATCCACTCTTTGGCCACGACCTCGACCCTTTGGCCTTCCTTGGAAAAGGCGTTGATCCATCGGCTCTGGGTCAATGCGGTGATCCTGATGTTCTCAAACATTTTGTACACTCCTGGGAAGCGCTGCTTGAAATCACTGCGCACCACGGTATGAATCAGTGAATCATTGGCAAATTTTTCCGTTCCCGGCGCAGCCTCAAGGTAGGCCATCTCCAGGCCCACGTTCATCCAGTGGGGTTTCCAGCAGGCAAAGGCCACCCACTTGCCCTGGTCCATCATGCTTTTCACCTGCTGCAGCATGATCGGTGTGGCGGTGCCTGTCTGTTCCCAGTCGCCAAGCCCTGCCACATCCTTTTCGATGATCTCCTCCATGGCGGTGTGCATGGGCGATCCAACATCGATATTGTAGATGTGGCTGTCAAACTTGTCTGCATGGTCATCAAGGTCGCTGAAGCTTTTCAAACCTGCTTTGGCCGCATATTTCGGCACGCACAAACTGATGACGGCGTCCTTTAGATTGGTCCGGACAATTTCAACCCTGCCCTGCTCCCTGAGGGGATTCAACAGGGGGTTCTGCTGGGGGGTCCATGCGCCAAGAAAGGCATCGATTTCATCATCTTCCATGCCCTTGTAGATCACCGGCGGGCCCACCTCTGTTTGTTCGGTTTCATACCCCATGGTTTCCAGAAGCTGGCAGACGATTTCGGTCTTCACCGTCACGCCGGGCCACGGCGGCACGCCGAAACGGATCTCATCGCCGGCCAAGGCCGATGAAGAGGCGATTAAAGTGATGACCATGGAACAGCCGATGACTTTTAACAGTGCTTTCATGTTTTCTCCTTGTTTATGGATTGCTTTTTTTTGAGATGGTTGAAGCCAACTCATGAAATCGTTCCAGGGTGGTTCTGTAAAAATGGCGCCATCCCGGACACAGAACGCTCATCTCCCTGCTTCCCTGGGTTTTGCCGCGGAATTTCCGGCAGTCCCCCATGCAGAGGTGAAAATAGTCACACCCTTCACAGCGGCTGTGGTGATCGGCTTTATCCCGGGCAAACCGCTGGTAGTCGTCCGATTTCCGGATCGCCTCAAAGGATATTTCATGGATGTTGCCAAGCCGGCTCTCTCTGGTGACAAAGAAATCGCAGGGGTAGATGTCCCCATTATGTTCGACCACCAGATACTGGTCGCAGCGGCTGGCCATGCGGCATTCCGCCGCCTCTCCCAGGACCAGTCTGGCAAGCAGTGATTCGAAATTGCGAACGCTGATGCGCCGGGTGTCCCCG
>JAWOGI010000251.1:0-5281 GCA_046496975.1 Desulfobacteraceae bacterium
ATGCTCTAAACAGCTGCCGCTCACCTCGGAGCAGCCCATGGACGGGCTGCGAGAATGAGCGTAGGGCAATACCCCGAATCGGGTGCCGGCGCAACACGACTTTGATATAAAAAAACTATACCCAGGAAAACACCATGCAAACAAGAGACAAGATTGTTTATTTTTTACTGCTGTTGCTGGTGCTGCTGTCGGGCTGGAGTTTTCCCGGGCCCGCTTTGTGCGGGGAGTACACCTACATCAATATCGACAGCCCCTTTGTCCGGAAAATTCCCCTGGCAATTCCCGATTTCAAGGAGTTGACCAGCCAGGGCGGCGAGGCTGACCATGGGGCTCAAGCGGGAAAGCTCATGTCCGACGCACTGGATTTCACCGGTTACATCAAGGTGATGGATCCCCGGGCATTCATCGCTTCTCCGGCAGAAACCGGCATTGCCGGGCCGGACATCAAGTTTCGGGCGTGGACCTCCATCGGGGCGGAGCTTTTGATCACCGGCGGTGTTGTTCTGGAGCAGGAGAGCCTTCGTCTGAAACTGCGCCTGTTTGACACCTTCAAGGAGAAACTTTTGGTGGGCAAGGTGTACACCGGTCACAAGAGCGATGTGAGGAAAATGGTGCACCGCTTCTGCGGTGAGGTCTCCCGGGTGTTAACCGGCCAGCAGGGCATCTTTACCAGCAAGATCGCCTTTGTCTCAACCGTTGACAACAACAAGGAGATCTTTGTCTGCGACTTTGACGGGTACGGGGCAAAACAGGAGACCCGGTTGAAAAGCATAACCCTCTCTCCTGCCTGGTCCTCCAACGGCGAGTGGCTGGCCTACACCTCCTACGTGAAGGGCAATCCTGACCTGTACATCAAGAATGTAAAGCAGAACCAGGGGTATTCCGTCAGCTTCAAGGGGCTGAACATCACTCCGGACTGGGTTCCAGGGCAGTTTGCCCTGGCGGCAGGGCTGAGTTTCGAAGGGGACCAGGAGATTTATCTGTTGACCGGCAAGGGGAAAATTACTAAAAGGTTGACAAGGAGCTGGGGAATCGATATCTCTCCGGAGTTCTCACCGGACGGTGCAAAAATGGCCTTTGTTTCCAAGCGGTCCGGTACTCCCCAGATCTATATCAAAACACTGGAAACCGGCCGTGTGAAACGCCTCACCTTTGAGGGGAGGTACAACACCTCGCCGGCCTGGTCCCCGGACGGAGAGAAGATCGCCTATGTTGCCGTCAAAGACGGAGAGATCAACATCCACGTCATCAAAACCGACGGCAGCGGCAGGGTTCAGCTGACAAGAAACGCCGGGGACAACGAAGATCCTTCCTGGTCTCCGGACGGCAGTCTTCTGGTCTTTTCCTCCACCCGGGAAGGAGAATCAAGGATATACGTGATGACGGCAGCTGGCGGTGAACAGAGGCGGCTGGTAACCCTTGAAGGTTCCCAGACAGATCCTGAATGGTCCATGGAAGAGGTGAATGAGGATTAAGTAAATTCATTAAATTTTTTAGAGGAGGCAAGATGAAAAAGAGAGTTCTGGTAAGTTCAGCAATGGTTCTCCTGGCAGCAGGGCTGATGTTAACCGTGTCCTGTGCCAAAAAAAGTGTTGTTTCAGATCCTGCTGCGGTCCAGGTGGATACAGAGGAAGAGACGGCTGCAGAGGCGGAGGCTGAAGCAGAGGCGGCGGCCAAGGCCAAAGAGCTGGCACGGCAGCAGGCCATTGAGGAGGAACAGATCAAGGAAGAGGCGGCAAGAAAAGCCCGGGCAGCAGCAGAAAAACAGGCGGCTGAACGGCAGGAGTTCGAGAACAGGAATGTCCACTTTGACTATGACAGTTCCCGGCTGACCGACGAGGCAAAGCGGATTTTAAAGGAGAAAGCTGCCTGGCTGAGAAATAACCCGGGGGTCACCGTTGTTGTTGAAGGTCATTGTGACGAGCGCGGATTGACCGAGTACAACCTTGCCCTGGGCGAGCGGCGTGCCATGGCAGCCCGGCAGTACCTGGTGGATTCCGGTATTTCCCCCTCACGCCTGACCACCATCAGCTACGGAGAGGAAAAACCCCTTGATCCGGCACATAACCCTGCGGCATGGGCCAAAAACCGGCGTGCCCAATTTTCCATCAAGTAGAGGGGTAACCTTGATCATAACACCTGTTATGATCAAGCCCAACTTTTAATACGGAGCCTGTTATGAAACCGATTGTTTTTTTGTCTTTTTTTCTTGGTGTGGTCCTGGTCATTTCCGGATGTGTTACGCCAGAGGAGTTTGCCAGCCTGGAAAACAGGGTTGTCTCCCTTGAAATGGCCAATAAACGGCATTTTGAAAAGGCAAAGACCCTGGAGAGAAAGCTTGACAATACACTGGACCGGTTTGAGAAGAGCCTCGATGTGAAGGGGACCTCCCTCAGTGAAAAATATGCCGATCTCAGCAGTGATGTAGACGACATTGAGCAGGAGATGCGTCTTTTGTCCGGCAAGATCGAGGAGTCCAGGCACAAATTGGCCAGCTACAGCAAGTCGGCCTTCCAGGAGGAGAAACAGAAGCTTGCCCGCATTGACTCGGCCGTCTCCAAAAATTACCAGCGCCTGATCCGGCTTGAAGAGTACATGGGGTTTGAACCCGCCCGGCAAGAATCATCGGGCAAAAAGAAGGAAAAAGAGAAGGAAAAAGAGAAGGCGTTGGATTCCGAGCCGGAATTGTACAAGCATGCCAAATCCCTTCTGGACCAGGGCAAGACAGAACAGGCCCGGGAAGAATTTGAACGGTTCTTGTCTCTTTTTCCCGATTCTGAAAAGGCCGACAACGCACGGTTCTGGATGGCAGAGAGTTATTACCGGGACAAATGGTATGAAAAGGCGATCCTCGAATACCAGACTGTGATTGAAACGTACCCCCAGGGAAACAAGCTGCCGGCGGCTCTTTTAAAGCAGGGGTATGCCTTTGAAAAACTCGGTGAAACAGCCAATTCACGGCTGATATTAAAAGAGCTGATCAAGAAGTTTCCAGACACCAGAGAGGCAAAGATTGCCCAAAAAAAGATCGATTGAGCCGGCGGGACTCCATTGCCGGGAGAAGGCTTGCCCGGAAAGGGGGGTGGCCCTTGCCTGGTCTCTGAAAAGGAAGGTCAGAGGTCGTGGTTAAGGTGGTCGGCATGGATCCCGGGCTGGCAGGTACCGGCATAGGGGTTGTTTCAGGCAGTGGAAGAAAGATCGCCCACTACGCATTCGGCAGCATTGCCACGGATAAAACCTGGGAACTGGCCCGGCGCCTGGACCGCATCTATTCAAAAACCCTTGAGTTCCTTGCCAGGGAAAAACCCGATCTTGTGGTGGTGGAGGATATTTTTACCATTGACCGGTTTCCCGGGTCAGGGGTGCTGCTGGGAAAGGTGTCCGGTGTAATTCTGGTGGCCGCCAGCAAGGCCGGTGCCAGGGTCGAGGAGATTGCCGTGCGCGAGGCAAAGAAAGTTGTGACAGGGTCGGGCAGAGCAGACAAGCACCAGGTGGAGCGGGCCGTTCGAAACCTGCTGGACCATCAGGAGGCGATCCGGCCCTTTCACGCATCGGATGCCCTGGCATTGGCCATGGCGGGCTATTACAGAAGTTTCAGGATATTATGATCGGGTACCTTCAAGGATATATACTCAAGGCGGAGCAGGACGAGATTCTTCTGCTTGCCGGGGATGTGGGGTATGAGGTGGTTCTGCCCGGCATTGTCAGCCGGGAAATCGCCACGGCAGGTCCGTCAACCCAAATTTCCCTTTACATCTATTTTCACCAGACAGAGCGTCAGCCAAAGCCGGTGTTGATCGGGTTTACCACCCAGGCTGAAAAGGCTTTTTTCCAGCTTTTCATCACAGTGGATGCCATCGGCCCGTTAAAAGCTGTCAAGGCCATGGAACGTTCCGTCAGCGACATTGCCATGGCCATTGAAAAGGAGGATGTGGATTTTCTGGCGACCCTCAAGGGTATCGGCAAGCGCACCGCCCAGAAGATCGTGGCGGCTCTGCACGGCAAGGCCGGCGGGTTTTTCCATGAAACCGGTGATGCCCCGGCAGCAGTGCCTGACAGGGCAGAGGACCTGTTCAGGGAACAGGTGCTTTCGGTTCTGGTCGGTCAGCTGGGTCATTCCGCTGCCGAGGCAGGAAAGCTTGTGGCAAAGGCAATGAAACGCAATCCATCCATTTCAAGTGCTGAAGCGCTTTTTGATGAGGTGTATCAGGGGGAGGATCAGTAATGGAAAAAGATATTCTCTCGTTTTCATCGGGAAAAAGCTCTTCCGGCAGTGATGAACCGGGCAGGCAGATGGTTTCGTCCAGCAAGCAGCCCGTGGATGACTGCCAGGATGTCGTCTCGTTAAGGCCCGGGGGGTTTGCCGATTACGTGGGCCAGGCCGACACGGTGGAGACCCTCAAGATAGCCATCCAGGCGGCAAAAATGAGGGGGGAAGCCCTGGACCACGTGCTGCTCCACGGTCCTCCCGGCCTTGGCAAGTCCACCATCTCCCATATCATTGCCAATGAGATGGGCGGGGCTCTTACCGTAACATCGGGGCCGGTGCTGGAAAAGGCCGGGGATCTGATCGGCATGCTCACCAATCTCTCCAGGGGGGACATTCTGTTCATCGACGAGATCCACAGGCTGCCCAAGACCGTTGAGGAGTTCCTCTACCCGGCCATGGAAGATTTTGCCGTGGATTTTGTGTTTGACAAGGGGCTCAACGCCAGAAGCCACCGGTACCGGCTGAAACCCTTTGTCCTGGTGGGGGCCACCACCAGGGTGGGGCTTCTCTCTTCGCCCCTCAGGGACCGGTTCGGCATCTTCAGGAGCCTCGATTTCTACACCAGCGAAGAGCTGGTCACCATTGTGAAGCGGTCGGCCTCTTTGCTGGGGGTTTCCATGGACTCCAGAGGTGCCGCTGAACTGGCAAAACGGTCCAGGGGCACCCCGAGAATCGCCAACAGGCTCTTAAAGCGGGTCAGGGATTTTTCCCTGGTGAAATCATCGGGAGCCGTCACCCGGGAGACGGTGACATCTGCCCTGGCCCTGGAAGGCATCGACGAGAGCGGATTGACCGTGCTTGACAGAAACTATTTGGCAACCATCATCGATTTTTACAAGGGGGGACCCGTGGGAATCGAGGCGGTGGCGGCAACCCTCCAGGAAGAGACCGATACCCTGGTGGATGTGGTTGAACCCTTTCTTTTGAAGATCGGGTTCCTGATGCGGACCTCTGCCGGGCGACGGGCATCGGCGGGGGCCTATGAACATTTACAAGAGACAAGAAACAAGA
>JAWOGI010000311.1:0-9924 GCA_046496975.1 Desulfobacteraceae bacterium
CCGGCCTCCACGAGAACGTCGGAGGAATTTTTTCCCTGCCAGCCTAAAAATCAGGAACTGCGGTCAAGTGTGTCCTCAAACAGCCTGATTTTTTTAACGCCTGGCAGGGAAAAAATCCTTATCTCCTTTGGTTCTCAAGTTCCAGCCGGGGCAAATCCACTGGGGGCTCTGACTCGGTTGTTTCATATAAAAAAAAACCATGATGCTGTGCATCACCTCAAAGCGCGTCCAGATTTCTTAGATATAGGACCTAATTTTTATCAAAGTACTCCTTGGTGATCTTGAAAATAACCGGACTGAGAACCAGCAGAGCAATGAGATTGGGAACGATCATCAACCCGTTCATCATGTCCGAGAAGGTCCAGACAAAGTCAAGCTTGACAACAGCACCGATAAAAATAAATATCACATAGAGGATTCGATAGGGAGTAACGCCTTTAAGACCGAAAAGATATTCGAAACTCACCTGGCCGTAGTAACACCATGCCAGCATGGTGGAAAAGGCAAAAATGATCAGGCCAAATCCGACAACAAAATCGCCAAGACCCGGCATGCCCATGTTAAAGGCCATCTGGGAGAGCTCTGCACCGGTCTCACCACTGGTCCAGGCACCTGTCATGATAATGAGGAGGGCTGTCAGGGTGCAGACCAGGATGGTGTCGATGAAGGGGCTGAGGCCGGCCACGATGCCCTGGCGGACAGGATCCTGGGTACGGGCCGCGGCGTGGGCTATGGGAGCACTGCCCAGTCCGGCCTCATTGGAAAAGACACCCCGTGCCACACCAAACCGCATGGCCTGGGCCACCGCTGAACCGGCAAATCCCCCGGCAGCAGCTGTTCCGGTGAAAGCGTCGGAAAAGATCAAGCCAAAGGCGGATCCGAGCTTGTCGATGTTGGCAATGATGATTATCAGGGCGCCGATAACGTAAACGGCAGCCATGATGGGAACCAGTTTTTCCGTCACTTCACCGATCCGCTTGATTCCGCCGATGACAACGGCAAAGGTCATCCCGGCCAGAACGAGTCCTGTAACCCAGTATGGGATGGAAAAGGCACGCTCCACGGCACGGGCAACGGAGTTGGACTGTACCATGTTGCCAATACCAAAGGCGGCAATGGCGGCAAAAAGGGCAAAGAGGAACCCCAGCCATTTCCAGTTCTTGCCCATTCCGTTCTTGATGTAGTACATGGGGCCACCCACATAGGAACCATCGGGCATAACCTCCCGGTACTTGACGGCAAGGACCGCTTCGCCGTATTTGGTGGCCATGCCGAACAGGGCGGTGACCCACATCCAGAAAACTGCGCCGGGTCCTCCCAGAAAGATGGCTGTTGCAACGCCGGCAATATTTCCCGTACCAATGGTGGCAGAGAGAGCTGTCATCAAAGCCTGGAACGGTGTGATCTCGCCGTCGCCCTTCTGGTCTGCCTTTTTACGACCCTGAAATAACAGCTTTATGGCATATCCCAACTTGGTCACGGTTTTCCATTTTGTACCAAAGGTAAGAAAAATACCAGTGCCAACCAGCAGAATCAGCATCACCGGTCCCCATACAAATCCGCTGATTGCGTTAATGACGCTCATTGTTACATCCATCTTTTCATCCTCCTTGTTTCAAATCATTAAAAGTTGTGAAAAAAGACAGCCATGCCTGCCGACCCCATCTCCAAGCCCGAAATTGGCAATAAGCCGCTTGGAAAGGCCTGGAGGTACTTGAAAAATTCATATTAATGGAAATGTTTCATATGTCAACACATAAAATCGCGACAATTGTATTTATCGCTAGTTTTTTTCAAGCAAAGGAAAAATACAACTATTTTCTGTAAAACGCTAATTTCACTTTCTTTCCAAACAGGCTTATAGTATAAATTTTGATAGATGGGTTTGGGAAGCTTGGTCATAACGAAAGCCTGCCCCGCCCCAGGGTGGGCCGATGTTATGACCAAGCCCGGTTTGGGCAGCCATAAAAAAGAAAGTCGATGTTATGATCAAGGCCATCAAGACCAATTGTATTCTAATGACAATCACAATGGAGTGTAAAAACGACAATGTTTTACAAAGCTTTATACCAGCCAAAAGATACGGAGAAAATTTCTGAAAAGGCAAAAAAATTCATTGGCAAAACAATTGCTGTCCAGGATGGGGGTCAGGAAGAGACAAGGCCGGGGGTCAGTCAGGTGATCTACATTGCAATGCCGAATTTTGGATTGATACCCAACCAGGACCTTCAAAACACCACCAGCATTCCCTACAGCAAATGGGCTGAGCTCAGTGAAATCAACAAAGCTGAGCTGGAGCGGGGGACATCAACAGAGGATTGATTTTTTTTATAACACCTATAAGCAGCGTGCCCACAACAAAGGTAGGGTCGTAGACGCGGAGCCAAGCCGAATTAGAGGCAGCCGGCCCGGGGCATTGCCCGCAGCGGTTTTGAGCGGTAGCTGTGAGCATGGATGCTCTAAACAGCTGCCGCTCACCTCGGAGCAGCCCATGGACGGGCTGCGTGACTCGCAGAGGAGCCCTGGCTCCATGAGCGTAGGGCAAAATCCGGATCGGCTGCCGGCGCACCACGACTTTCATATAAACCGGCATGGCCGGTGTGTTGTGATTAAGACCTTGGAAAAGGTCAGCATTCGTTAATTTTAAAGCTGTCAGCAGCGCTTATTTCAATATACGATGCGCCGTGTTTTTCCCCAAAATTGCCGGCAAGGACGGTGATCAGATCCTGCGGTGAAAAACGGTTCTCCCGGGTAAGCCTGAGGATTGCATGGCGTATGGGTTGGGAGGAGGCCTCGGCACGTTGGATAAATGCCGCTTTCACCCCAAAGGAGAGGGCAAGCTCCCTCATGACCCGGCGGTCATACACCTGGGCATAGATGACATTGTCTCCCCGGTAGGCGGCAATGGCCCGGATGGTGTTGCCGGACATGGAATCGGCAACAATTGCCCGGGTGTTGAGCCGCATGGAAGCTTTCACAGCAGCCTTTGCCAGGTATGCCGTCACCTTGTTGTCGATGGTATAGGGAACGTCGATGAACGTGCTGCGGTTGGATTCCACCTCTTCGGCTATTCTTGCCATGGTTTCCACGGCAATGACCGGGTAGGCACCGGTGGCCGTCTCTCCAGAGAGCATCAGGGCATCTGCATGGTCAAGGCAGGCATTGGCCACGTCGGACACTTCTGCCCGGGTGGGCCGGGGGGATTCCATCATGGAATGGAGCATCTGGGTGGCAACGATCACCGGACTGCGCCGTTCAATGCATTTTTTCACCATCTCTTTTTGAACAAGGGGGATTCGCTCGGCGGGGATCTCCACGGCCAGATCTCCCCGGGCAATCATGATACCGTAGGCAGAGCCGAGGATCTCATCGAGATTATCAACCCCCTGGCTGTTTTCAATCTTGGCAATGATTTTTGCCCGGCTCTTTTTTTCATCGAGGATCCTCTGGACCGCCTGGACATCGGCGCTGTGCCGAACAAACGAGTGGGCGATAAAATCCACCCCGTTGTCCGCGGCAAACCGGATAAACCCCTTGTCCTTTTCACTCAAAGCGGGAAGCGTAACATGGACCGACGGGATGTTGATGCTCTTTTTTCCATGGATCACACCGTCATTTTCCACAGAACAGGTGAGAAACTCCCCGTCGCCTGACGTGACAGTCAGGGCAATGGAGCCGTCATCGATGAGAATCGAGCTGCCCACAGGAACGTCCTTGACAAAGTGATCATAGGTAACACAGATGATATCCTCCCGGGAGGTTTCCCCCGGTGCTCCTTTGATCCGGATACTATCCCCGTGAACCACCTTGAGGGGCTGTACGGCATCACAGGTTCGAATTTCAGGCCCCTTGGTATCGATGAGTATGGCAATGTGCTCCGAAATCTTTCTGACATTCTTGATCACCTTTAAAGCGTCTTCATGGGTCTGGTGGGCGGTGTTCAGCCGCACCACATCCATGCCCGCTCTGTGGAGCTCCTTTAGAAACAGGGGGTCACAATTTTTGTCTGAAATGGTTGCAACGATCTTGGTCTTTCTCTGCATGGCCGTCTCTCCTTTATCCGCAGATTTCCATGATAAAATGGTCCAGCAGAACCATGGGATTTCCTGCCGACGATTTGAGTTTAACATCAATGGTGCTTAAATCCATCAGGGCATTGATCAGCTGCTGCAATGAAAAATTGTCTGATTTTAAAAAGAGATGGTACACAGGATAGGCGTTATTGGGGTTGGATGCAATAAAAAGATCCGTATCCGCCTTTTTTTTTGACCCGCCGTTTTCCTTCCCTGCTCCCGACTCCAGGGTGAATCGATAAACGTTCTCTTTCAATGCCGTATCAGCCTTGACAATTCCGGGCATAGTCTGCTGCTTGAAGCGGTTGAAATCCATCCCCCTTGACCAGCACGGGGAAGGGTTTCTTTTCTCTTTTTCGACAAAATCTTTGACAACGAGCAGTTTTCTCATCTGGTTGATCAGAGCGGCAGTCATCTGGAGGTGATGGAATCCGGCATCGGACAGGGATTTTAAATAAAACAAGGCTTTTTGGCTGTTTTTCTCGGCAACGGCATTGGTCAATTCAAAAATCGCATCCTGTTTGGAGCGGGTCACCAGAAAATCCACATCCCGGGAGGTGATGCGCTGCCTCTTTCCGATGTATGCAACGAGTTTTTCAAGATTGTCGGCAAATGCCGCCGGGTCAAACCCTGTCCGCTCTACAAGGAGGTTAAAGCCCTGCCCGTCAATACCCTTTTGATGCCTGGCAAGCACCTGCTCCATGGTGGTGCGCAGAACGGCACTCTGCTGTTTCTTGTCTGCCATGCGGCTGCCCGAAGGAACGGAGCAGTCAACAACAAGGCCCGCCGACTGAATCCGCCGGAAAAGTGCCTTGCGCTTGTCTGCGCGAAAGGTGGTCATGATGAGAAAATGATTCTCCGGGACCCCCCGGCCGATGACTTTTTCAAGCTCCCCGACCTCCCCGGCTGAATACCCGGGAAACTCCCGGGTATTGGGAAGAGGAAAAAGGGGGGCATCCTTGACAGCCACAACGAGTTTTTCCTGCATCATGGAGTAGGTTGAGATACGTTGGATAACAGCGGGAAGAGAGGCCTGATCCCCTTCCACGGCCTCATACTCCAGCCCCCTTCTCTTTGGGGGAACGAGAAAATCAAGAATTCTTGCAAAGGCCTGCCTGACAAGATATTCTTCGCCGAACACGAGGAATACAGGGGGGACGGCATCTCTGGAGAGGGAGTTGAGATAGGTCTCTAGGCCGTCGGGTTTAATTTCTGCCATATTTTTTCTTCCTGTAAAGCAGAAAAAGCATGAACAGGGCCAGAAGAGACATGATAATCCCGATCCCCTGGGACAAGGAGAGGAACTCCACAAGAAAGGTCCCCCGGACATCACCCCGGAACATTTCCACCACGGAACGGAAGATGCCGTAGAGCAGAATATAGCTCCAGAACACCATGCCGTTGAACTTTTTCCGTTTCTGTAAAAATAGAAGGATCAGAAAAATCAGGAAATTGGACAGCACCGAGTAGAGCTGGGTGGGGTGGAGGGGTGTGCCGATGGGGGCCAGGGAATCGGAACTGGTAAAGGTGACGGCCCAGGGAAGATCACAGGCCCTTCCATGACAGCAGCCGGCAAAAAAACAGCCCACCCGGCCTATGGCATGGTCGAGAGCCACGGCCGGAGCCATTATATCTGCTGTAAACCAGAGGTTGAGTTTATTTTTTCTCGTGTAGACCACCCCTGCCCCAAGGGCGGCAAGGAACCCTCCGTAAAAGACAAGCCCCCCGTTCCAGATTTTAAAAACATCCAGGGGATGGGCAATATAGTAGGAAAGATCCAGCAGTACATAAACCAGCCGTGCTCCGGCAATGGCCGATATGAGAATCACAAAAAAGAGATCGGAAATCTGCCTGCCGGTGTCGGGGTAGAATTGTTCATCTTTTGTATTAGTGGTGTACTGGGCCCTCAGGTCAAATTCCGCAGCATTTCTTGTGGCAAAAAAAAGGGCGGCAATAAACCCCAGTCCAACAAAGAGTCCATAGGTATAAAGGGTCACAGACCCCAATTCAAACAGCACAGGATGCATAATATTCCTTAAGGGAAAAACAGAACCTGTTTTTCCTGTTTCAGCATTAAGCCTTCAAAAATAAATAAGAGAAGCCGGCTGATGGACTTTATTATTTCCGACGGTCTTAAATTTCTACTTGTTTAACAACAACATAATAGATGAAAATTGCCATGCCGACACAGATGGCACTGTCTGCGATATTAAACGCAGGCCAGTGCCATCCTGCAATATAAAAATCGAGAAAATCCACGACCTTTCCCAACCGGAACCGGTCGATGAGGTTACCAACGGCACCGCCGAAGATACAGGCAAGGGCGGAAGAGAGTACCAGGTGGGTTCTGGCGGTCTGCTTGTAGAACCAGAGGATCAGACCTGCCACCAGGGTCGAGACAAAGAGAAAAAAAAACTGCCTCACCCCGGAGGAGTGCTGGGCAAAGAGCCCGAAGGCCCCCCCGGGATTGAGGACGTGGGTGATGTTGAACACCCCTGTCACCACAGGCACGGTTTCGTACAGGGAGAGAAACTTGGTGACAAGGCTCTTGGTAATCTGATCAGCGGCAACAACAGAGCCGCTGATCACCACAAGCCGCAGTAAAATCTTAGCATTGGATTTCATGGATTTGCCGGCTGTGTCTCCTCTATGATGGTCAGGGCGTTGACGCACCTCTGGCATGACCCTTCATGGGTTTGGCTTTCACCAACTGTTTCGTCGTATTTCCAGCACCTCTGGCACTTGTCCCCCGCGGCCTTTTTGACAAGAACTTCCAGCCCCTGGACCTCCTGGCTGACAAACCCGCCCCTGCCTTCTGATGCTTCCGGGAGAACCGCGGACGAGACAATAAAGATGTCCCTGAGATCCTCTTTCAGCCCCTGGAGGGCTCGCCTGTAGTCATTGTCGGGAAGCAGGATCTCAATGCCCGCATCCAGGGGATGACCGATGAGCTTTTCCCTTCTGGCAAGCTCAAGGGCCTTGGCAACTTCAGACCGGATGGCGATGATTTTCTCCCATTTTTCGGCAAGGCGGCTGTCCTGCCACTGCTTTTGGGCAGAGGGAAGGGGTGCCAGGTGCACGCTCTCCGCTTTTTCAGGGGTTTGCGGGGTCTCTTTCCAGATCTCTTCGGCGGTAAAGGGAAGCACCGGCGCCACAAGCCGGGTGAGACTGTCCAGGATGGTGTACATCACAGTCTGGGCATCCTTTCTTTTCCTGTCGCCGGCAGGAGACGTGTAAAGCCTGTCCTTTATGATATCCAGGTAAAACGCAGAGAGGTCAACAATACAGAAGTTGTGCAGTGCGTGGTAGATGGTGTGGAACTCGTAGGTGTCATAGGCGTTCAGGCATTTATCCAGCATCTGTGACGCCTTGTGGAGAATCAGCCGGTCAAGCTCTGACATGGAAGCCGGATCGGAACTGTCGGCTGCCGGATCAAAATCGTAGAGATTGCCCAGCATGAACCGGCAGGTGTTCCTGATCCGGCGGTAGGCATCGGAAAGCTGTTTGATTATATTGTCCGAGATCCTCACGTCATCCCTGTAATCCGCCGAAGCCACCCACAAACGGAGAATGTCCGCCCCGTGCTGCTTGATGATCTTGTCCGGGGCAATAACATTGCCGATGGACTTTGACATCTTCTTGCCTTCGGAATCCACAACAAACCCATGGGTGAGAACAGAGCGGTAGGGTGCCTTGCCGGTACTGCCCACAGCGGTGAGCAGGGAGCTGTGAAACCAGCCCCTGTGCTGGTCGCTTCCCTCAAGGTAGAGATCCGCCGGCCGGCTCAGCCCTTCTGTATCCTCCAGGACAGCCGAATGGCTCACCCCGGAGTCAAACCAGACATCGAGAATATTGTGATCTTTTGTAAAGCTGCTGGAACCGCATTGTTCACACACGGCGTTTTCCGGCATCAGTTCTTCGGCCTCTCTTTCAAACCACACATCAGAGCTGTGCCGGCAAAAAAGCCGGTACACCTTGTCCACCGACTCCCTGGTGACGTATACATGCTGGCATTTGGCGCAGTGAAAAACCGGAATGGGAACCCCCCAGGAGCGCTGCCTTGAAAGGCACCAGTCCGGTCTGTTCTCGATCATGGAGTAGATCCTCGCCTGGCCCCAGGCTGGAATCCACTGTACCGAATCGATGGCCGAAAGACTCTTTTTTCTCAGTTCCTTTTTGTCCATGGAGATGAACCACTGGGGGGTGGCCCGGAAGATCACCGGTTTTTTACACCGCCAGCAGTGGGGATAGGAGTGTTTCATCTCGGACTGTTTGACCAGGGCCCCGGAGCGGTCCAGCTGTTCAATGATCCCCTTGTTGGCCTTTAAAATAAACTCTCCTTCAAATCCCTCTACCTCATCGGTAAAGCAGCCGTTGTCCTGGACAGGCGAATAGGGTTCAAACCCGTATTTCCTGCCGGCAAGATAGTCGTCGGCACCATGGCCCGGAGCCGTGTGAACACAGCCGGTACCCGCATCAAGGGTGACATGCTCTGCCAGCATCACAAGAGAAGTCCGCTGGTAGAGGGGATGGGAACACTGTTTGTGCTCGAGATCCCCGGCCTTGAGCTCCCCGACAATGGAATACTCTTTGATGCCAAAGGTTTCCATGATCTTTTCCACAAGGTCCTTTGCCACAATGAGCACTCCGTGCTCTGCTGTTTCAACGGCCGAGTAGGCAAAATCGGGATGGAGGCAGATGCCGAGGTTGGAGGGGATGGTCCACGGGGTTGTGGTCCAGATGACAAACGAGGCATCCTTCCCGCCAAGGGCGGGCAGAAGCGGGGCAAGGTCATCCTTGACAGCAAATTTGACGTAAATGGACGGTGCAACCTGGTCCTTGTACTCGATCTCGGCTTCGGCAAGGGCCGTCTGGCAGCTGCAGCACCAGTAGATGGGTTTTTTGCCGAGGAACATGTCCCCGTTCAGGGCAAACTCCCCGCACTCTTTTGCGATCCTGGCCTCGTACCCGTTGTTCATGGTAAGGTAGGGGGCCTCCCACTCGCCCTGGACACCGAAGCGCCTGAACTCCTCTTTCTGGATCTCGACAAAATTTGCCGCATATTTTCTGCAGGTCTGCCTCACCTCAACAGGGGTCATGTTCTTCTTTTTCGAACCGAGCTTCTTGTCCACATTGTGCTCAATGGGAAGCCCGTGGCAGTCCCAGCCGGGAACATAGGGCGCATCATACCCTGTCATCTGTTTGGACCTGACAATGATGTCCTTGAGAATCTTGTTGATGGCATGGCCCATGTGGAGATAGCCATTGGCATAGGGAGGTCCGTCATGGAGAATGAAAGACTTTCGACCTTTGGAAGACTGCCTGATTTTTTTATAGAGCCCTGACGATTCCCACTGCTTGAGCTGTTCAGGTTCACGGTTAGCCAGATTTGCCTTCATTGCAAATTTTGTTGAAGGCAGGTTCAACGTTTTTTTGTACTCCATCTATCTCCTCCAGGACCTAAAAACCAAAATTAACTGAATATTCACCGGCCATGCCGGTTTTATTTTTTTTTATATGAAAGTCGTGTAATCCTGGCAGCCGATTCGGCGTATTGCCCTACGCCCATGGAGCCAGGGCTCCTCTTCGAGTCACGCAAATCATCCAAGATTTGCTCCGAGGTGAGCGGCAGCTCCTTCAGCGTCCATGCTGACCGCTATCGCTCAATACCGCTGCGGGCAAAACCCGGACCGGCTGCCTCTAATTCGACTTGGCTCCGCGTCTACGACTCTACCTTTGTTGTGAGCATGCTGCTCATGACCGTTATTAAAAGAATCGCGGATGTCGGCCTGATCGGCAAGCCCAGCGTGGGCAAGAGCACCATATTGAGCGTCATATCGAAGAGCCGTCC
>JAWOGI010000386.1:0-3106 GCA_046496975.1 Desulfobacteraceae bacterium
CCAAAGGATCCCTGGTCAAGGGAGTATCTCTACCTTTGCCCCGGCGTTCACGATGATTATGATATTATCTCCTATGGCGCTGACGGCTCCCCTGGGGGGGAGGGCAAGGATCAGGACATCAAGAGCTGGGAACTTGAAGGATAAATCGCAAAAAACAAAGGGATTTACCCTTATCGAACTGGTGGTGGTTATCACCATCATGGGCGTGGTGCTCTCCTTTGTTCTCCCGCAGTTTCACTCTTTCCGCCTTTTTTCCGGTTCCGGGACTTCTGTCGGAAAGATTGCCGCCACTGTGACGGCGCTGAAACAGCGGGCCGTTGCCGAAAGCCGGAATTATACCCTGCACATGGATCCGGGAATGGGCCGGATATGGATCACCCATGAATTCATGAAGCAAGAAGATAGGGAGAGGGCGGAAAACAGTGCCATGGCCCTTGAAAACGGGATCTCCATCGTTGATGTGGAATTTCCAGGCAACCCTGGCCGCGGTGATTCCGCCGAGATTTTTTTCAGCAGAGAGGGGTATTCTGACATGGCCATGATACACCTCGAGGACACTGAAAACGAGATCACCATTATCATTGAGCCCTTTCTGGCGGAGGTTGAAATTGAGAAACGGTATGTTTCGTTTGACGGGTGCAGCTGAAGGCTTTACACTGCTTGAAATAATGGTGAGCATCTCCATCATCGCCGTTGTTTTTGTTTCCCTGTTCAAGATGCAGGCCGGGAATATAACCCTGGCCGAGGCGGAACGGTTTTATTCGGATTCTTTTCTGCTTGCCCGGAAAATTGTTGCCGGGGCTGAATCAGACCTCTCCGATACCGTGAATACGACCGGTGATTTTAAAAGGGAATTTGATAATTTCAGCTGGACCTGCACCACCACGGACAGTGAGCCTTTGTCAGATTCCATGGATGGGGAGCAGGGCAAACTGTTTAAGCGTTTGACCATTGAAATTGCAAAGGGAGAGGACCATTCAATTCAGTTTCATACATGGCGGTACGCCCCGGAAGTTGAGTGATTCGTTTTTTAAAACAGCCGGCCCGGCACCGTCCAATCGTCTGCCCGCCGGCGGATACCCCGGGGTGAAACAAACTTCTGGTCAAGCCGGGGGGTTTACCCTGATAGAGATCCTTGTGGCAGTTGTGATTTTTGCTGTTTTAATGACGACTCTCTTCTCTTCGTTCAGCGCTTTTATCAATTCTGCCTCTGCCGTCAAGGATCAGGTCAACAGCGTTTCAAGAATTCGAAATGCCACGCAGCGTATCTTGAAAGATCTTGCGGCCCTTTACATTGTCCGGCCGCCCCGGTACGAAAAACCCGGATTTGACTCGGCCGGGGATCCATTCAGGATGGTGTGTGATGAAACAAGTGTCAGCGGCAGCTCTTTTTCAAGGCTGAGGTTTGCCTCAAGCGGCCACATCTCCCTTGATGGCTCCGATGGGGCCGGCATTGCCCGGATTGTTTACTATGTCCGCCAAAGCAGCCGCGGGTTTGAGCTTTGTCGGTCTGACACTTTGCCTCCTTTTCCAGATTTCCAACCTTCAGACTGTGACCCGGTGGTGTGCCGGAACATAACAGAATTTGAAATAACCCTGTTTGACAGGGATGGGAATGATTACGCCCGCTGGGACTCTGAGGCCGAGCTGTTCGACTTTACCGTTCCCGTTTCCCTTGACATAAGGATTGTTTTCAATGACAAAGAGACGGTTGAGACAGGTGTGGCACTGCCTGTCCAGCGAAGGCCCCTGGAAGAATGAGTGCCGGCGTAACTCCCATGAACAGCCCTGGCCCAGATCATGGAGCAGCAGAGATGATTTGTTTCTCTTTCGGTAAGAGGGCTCGCTCCCAGAAAGGCGTGGCCCTTCTTGTGACCCTGGCTTTGATTGCCGTGCTGTCCGCTGCCGCCTTCGAGCTTGGCAGGCGGGTGAGAAATTCTTCGGACTCTGCTGTCCAGGAGAAGAACAGGTTCATGGCGGAACAGATGGCCATTTCCGGTGTTAACCTGGCCATGTACCTCCTTGACAGGGATGTCAACGATAAGAGCCGCAGCGGTGATTCTCTCCAGGAGGAGTGGGCTGATCCGGGAAAAATATCCCGGGCCGTGGACAGCCTGGGATTTGAAAAGGGAACGCTGGATCTTGACATCTCCGATGAGCTGGGCAAGATTCAGATCAATGCCCTCTTGAAGGAATTTCCAGGCAGCACCTTTAATCACGATCAGAGGGCTCTGTGGGAGAGGCTCCTGGCCCTGCTGGTTTCCGGGGATCGATCCCTGGATCAGCGCAGCCCCGTTGAGATCATCAATTCGGTTAAAGACTGGCTCGATTCCGGAGATGACGGGGCCGTCACCGGAATTTCCGGGGCGGAATCCCCTTACTACCAGGAGCTGGATCCTCCCTACGACTGCGCCAACGCTCCCATGAATCTGGTTGACGAGCTTTTCCGGGTAAAAGGCATTTCAAAGGCTCTTTTAAAATCAAAATCCTCCCTGCTGCTTGAAAAAAACGGCTTTGACCAGACAGGGGAAGGTTTACCTCCACCCGCCCTGTCTGATATTTTTACCGTTTACGGCATGGCAGAAAAGAAAGCAGGAAAAGGGGGGTTTTGTTTTCCAGGCAAAATCAATATCAATACGGCCGATGTGATGGTACTTGCCGCTCTTCTCCCCCCGGGAATGGAGGACCAGGCAGCCGAGCTTGCCGAGTTCAGAACCCAGAGAGGCGAGGATGAACAAGAATTTGTCAATTCCCTTGACAAGGGGTGGTATGAACAGGTTATTGATCTGTCGGCAAAAGAGAAGAAACGGTTTGACAGAACGATACGGTATTCAACCCGGTTTTTTGCAGCAGAGTGCACCGCCTCGGTTGACAACACAACAGTATCCTTAAAAGCGGTGATTCAGAGAAAGAAAAGTGAGAAGACCAACAAAGGAATCTGCACCATTATTAAACTTTCAGGAATGTGATCTATGACAGGAACGATCCTTGGTATTGAAATCAGCAGAAACGGGGTGAAGGCAGTGGTTTTTGACAGGACCATCAAGGGGTTTTCTGTGAACCAGTCCGGGTATGCCGGTTACCGGTCCGGGGGCCATGACCCGGC
>JAWOGI010000389.1:0-11171 GCA_046496975.1 Desulfobacteraceae bacterium
GAGGTGGTCGTCGAGCCCACCTACTCCTCTTACACCTACCGAGAGAAGGTGTTCACCCTGCGCTTCAACGCGCCCGAAAGCCGTTGACGTACCTGTCGCCGGCGCCTATGTAGGAGGCGCCATGGACGACCCGGTACGACAGGCGCCCCCTGATATGACCGACCCCTCCGAGAACGGCGAGAAGGGACAGCTGCGCCCCTACGAGGTCCATCGCAAGCTCATCCACCTGAGCTCGAGCGTGGTGCCGCTGGCCCTGCTGATCCTGCCTGCCGACACGGGCACCGCTCTGGCCGCGGCAGCCCTGGTGGGTGCCATCATCGTCGACCTGGTGAGGCTGCGGTGGGAAGCCTTCGGCCGTTTCCTCACGCGGTATCTCGGCATGGCGATGCGGCCCCACGAAGCGGACGAACTGACCGGTTCCACCTTCCTCTGTCTCGCGGCCCTGGTCTGTATCGTGCTCTTCCCCATGCCGATCACGGTCTCCGCCCTCTTCTTCCTCACCCTGGGGGATACGGCCGCCGCCCTCATCGGGCAGCGCTGGGGAAGGACCCCCCTCATCCCGGGCAAGACACTGGAAGGAACTCTCGCCTGCCTGCTTACGTGTACTATCGTAGTGATCCTGATGCCCGGTATCCCGTTGACGGCAGGCCTCGCCGGTGCCTTTGTTGCTACGGCGGTGGAACTCTTCGGGACCGCGGCGGTTGACGACAACTTCGGCACCGTGGCAATAGATCCCAACAATGGCGATGTTCTGGTGATGGCAAGCGCTCCTGCCTTTGATCTCAATGATTTTATCGGGGGGATCTCGTCGAAAAAATGGAAGGCTCTGCTGTCGGATTCCAAAAAGCCCATTGTCAACAAAGCCATCCAGGGCGAGTATCCCCCGGCTTCCACCTACAAGAGTGTCACTGCCATAGCAGCCCTGGAAGAGGGGGTGATCGACCGTAACACCTCGTGGTTCTGCCCGGGGCACTATCGATACGGGAACCGGCTTTACCGCTGCTGGAAAAAATGGGGTCATGGAAAGATGGATGTTGTAAATGCCCTGGAGCAGTCCTGTGATGTGTTTTTCTACCACGCCGGAGAAGAGACCGGGGTGGATGCCCTGGCCCAGTATGCCAGGGGATGCGGGCTTGGCAGAATTACCGGCATTGAACTTGAAAATGAAAGGGCCGGCCTGATACCCACCTCATCGTGGAAAAGGAAGCGGTACCACGTTCCCTGGCAGGGCGGGGAGACCCTCTCCATCGCCATCGGACAGGGGTTTAACCTGGTGACTCCCCTCCAGATGGCGGTTTTTACCGCCGCCGTGGGAAACAACGGGACCATTTACCGGCCCCGGATATTGAAATCCGTCCAAACGCCCGGCAGCAGCCCTGTTGCAAAGAAAGAACCCGAGATCCTCGGCGGCCTTCCGGCCAGCAGGAAGACCCTCGGTCTTGTCCGGAGGGGGCTTTTAAATGTTGTCCAGGGAGAGAGGGGAACGGCCCGGAGCATCAGGATAAAGGGCGTTGACATTGCCGGAAAAACCGGAACTGCCCAGGTGTTCAGCATCAAAAAACGGGACAGGGAGAATGATGAAAAGCTGCCCTACGATTTAAGGGATCATGCCTGGTTTGTCTGTTATGCGCCGGCCGAAGATCCTGTTATCGCCGTTTCGGTGATTGTTGAGCACGGGGAGCACGGATCTACGGCGGCAGCCCCCATTGCCCGGGCGATCATAAGGACCTACCTTGAAAAACAAGGTGTTATTGAGGAGCAAGGCTGATCATGTTTGACAGAAGGCTGGTTGAATGCTTTGACTGGGGTCTGTTCCTGGTGACGGTTCTCATCTCCTGTGTGGGACTGGCCGTTCTCTACAGCGCTGTTTCCGCCGGGGGGGAGGCCGGCGTCCAGCCGCTTTTTAAAAAACAGCTGGTATGGATGCTCTGCGGGCTGGCGGTCATGGTCCTCTCGTTTACCGTTCACTACCGTTTTTTCGACAAAGGCAGCCTTGCCATTTACTGGGTCTGCATCTGCCTTCTTGTGGCGGTGCTTCTCTTTGGCAAGTATATCGGAGGCTCCAGGCGGTGGCTTGCCCTGGGACCCTTTACCATGCAGCCCTCGGAGCTGATGAAGCTCTCTATCATTATCGTGCTTGCCTCTGTTTACTCCATTGCCGCCAGTGAAGAGGGGCTCTCGTTCAAGGGGCTTTTAAAGCCCGGTCTGCTGCTGCTGCTTCCCTTTACACTGATTGTGAATCAGCCGGACCTTGGCACCGCTCTTCTTCTCTTTTTTATTGCCGCCTGCATGACGATTTTTGTCAAGGTTAAGAAGCGGGTGCTTTACATTTGCACAGGCATTACCGCAGCTGCGGTTCCCCTGGTCTGGTTTGTGCTCAAGGAGTATCAAAAGGCAAGAATATTGACCTTCTTAAATCCCGAACGGGATCCTTTGGGGGCGGGGTACCACATCATTCAGTCCAAGATTGCCATCGGTTCAGGCATGCTTTTTGGCAAGGGGTATTTGAAGGGAACCCAGAACGCCTTGTCTTTTCTGCCAGAGCAGCACACGGATTTTATTCTCTCTGTTCTGGCAGAGGAGTGGGGGCTGGCCGGCTGTTCTTTTCTTCTGGCCCTCTATTTTGTTCTACTGCTCTGGGGGCTCAACATCTCCTACTGCTGCCGTGACAGGTTTGGTTCTATTCTGGCCTTTGGCATCACCGTTATGATTTTCTGGCAGGTCTGTATCAATGTCGGCATGGTCATGGGCCTTATGCCCGTGGTGGGAGTGCCTCTGCCCCTGATCAGCTATGGCGGCTCGTCGGTGTTGACCAACATGGTGGGCATCGGAATACTGCTGAATGTCAGCATGCGAAATTTTACGTCGAACTGATCTTATTTTTTTTCCATGTTGACAAAAAAAAATCTAGATGGTAATCAATTTCCGATATTTTGAGGATTTAAACTGTTTTATGGAAAATAAAACAGTGTAATGTAATAGGTAGTTGGTATAATTTATAATTATTAACTGGCGGAGGGAAGTTTATGGTTAGTGTTGATGGGTCATTGGTTATTCAGATCATCAATTTCCTTTTTCTCTTGTTCGTGCTTAATCTTGTTCTTTTTAAGCCTGTCCGCAAAATTCTTCTGGAAAGAAAAAAGAAGATAGCAGATCTTGACAATGGGGTTGAAAAATTATCCCGGGATGCTGTGGACAAGGACAAAGCTTACAAAGACGGCCTCAAACGGGCCAGAAGTGAAGGCCTCAAGGAAAAAGAGGCCTTTGTGGAAGAGGCATCGCAGGAAGAGAAAGAGATCATTGAACGAATCAACAAAAAGGCTCAGGCAAACCTTGCAGAAATTCGCAGCCAGGTGGCAGGCGAAACTGAAAAGGCCAGAAAAGTCCTGGAAAAAGAAGTTGATACGTTTGCCCAGGCCATGGGTGAAAAGATTTTGGGGAGGAGCTGCTGATGAAGTGTTTCGGTTTTATAAACAAGCATGGCAAAGTGATCGTTGCTTCAGCATCTCTGATTCTTTTAGCGGCAGCCACCGCTGCCTTTGCCGCTTCGGGCGGAGGCCATGAAGCCGTAGAGGCCAAGGGCTGGGTTGCCACGGACACATACAGGGTTCTCAATTTCCTTGTTCTGGCAGGCGCCCTTTTTTTTGTTGCCAAAAAACCGGTCAAGGAATTTTTCACCTCCCGGGTAGAGGGTATTCAGGAAGAGATCGAAACCCTTGAGAAGAAAAAGGCAGATGCGGAAAAGAGTCTTGCCCAGTATGCTGAAAAAATGGCAAATCTTGACAAGGAGTCGGAAAGAATCGTTGCTGACTATGTTCAGCAGGGCGAAGCGGCCAAGAAAAGAATCCTTGCCGAGGCTGAAGAACAGGCTGTAAAGCTTGAAGAGATGGCAAAGCGCAATATTGAGCAGGAGTTCAAGAATGCCAAGGCATCGCTTCAGCGGGAGATTGCCGAAAAGGCCCTTGCCAAGGCAGAAATCCTTGTCAAAGAGTCAATTTCATCACAAGACCAGGACAGACTGGTTGATGAGTACTTGAAGAAGGTGGTGGCCTGATGAAAAATTTAACAGTTTCAAGGCGTTATGCCAAAGCGTTGATGCTCATCGGAAAAGAGGACGGCCAGGCGGACCAGTACAGGTCAGAACTCAAGGAGGTTGTTGAACTGTTTGATTCCCATCAGAATCTGGAAAAGGCCGTGGTCAATCCTCTGTTCGATAAAAACGAGCGAAGACGAGTACTGACTTCAGTCATGGAAAAAACTGACCTGTCAAAGGTTATGAAATCTTTTATTGTTCTGCTTTTTGATAAGGGAAGAATCGGTTTTTTACGAGATGTTTGTGAATTTTACAGCAAGCTGGCAGATGACCTCAAGGGTGTGGTCCACGCGACCCTGGTTTCAGCAACCCAATTGTCTTCCGAGGCTGTGGAAAAGATCAAGGACGGCCTTGCAAAACGCACCGGCAGTGATGTGATCCTGGACGTTGAACGGGACGAAACACTTATCGGCGGTATTGTGACAAGGATAGGGGATCTTGTGCTGGATGGCAGTGTAAAAACGCAACTGTTCAATATGAGAGAATCATTAAAAAGGGGTGAGAGTGTCTAATGGAAATAAGAGCTGAAGAGATAAGCCAGATTATAAAAGAGCAGATCAAGGACTTTGAGAAAGATGTTGAGCTCAGCGAAACCGGTGTTGTCCTCTCTGTTGGTGATGGTATTGCCAGTGTGTATGGCCTTGAAAAAGTAAAGGCAAACGAGCTGGTCGAGTTCCCCGGCGGCGTTCTGGGTCTTGCTTTGAACCTGGCATCGGACAATGTCGGTGTTGCCATCCTCGGTTATGATAAGGCCATCAAAGAGGGGGATATTGTCAAACGGACCGACCGGATTGCTTCGGTACCCGTCGGCGAGTCGGTCCTCGGCCGTGTTGTCACCACAACCGGTGAGCCCATTGACGGCAAAGGGCCCATCAATTCCGATAAAACCATGAACATGGAGCTGGTTGCTCCCGGTGTTATTGCCAGAAAGTCTGTTCATGAGCCCTGCTACACCGGCGCAAAGGCCGTTGACGGCATGACGCCCGTTGGCAAGGGGCAGCGTGAGTTGATCATCGGCGACCGCCAGATCGGCAAAACAGCCATTGCCGTTGATGCCATTATTGCCCAGAAAAACACAGATGTAAAATGCATTTATGTTGCCTGCGGTCAGAAAAAATCCACCGTGGCCCAGATAGTTGCCGCCCTTGAAGAGCACGGCGCCATGGAGTACACCACCGTTGTTTCTGCCAGCGCCTCCGAGTCTGCTGCCATGCAGTACCTGGCCCCCTATGCCGGCTGCGCCATGGGCGAGTATTTCCGGGACAAAGGAGAGCATGCCCTGATTGTCTATGATGACCTTTCAAAACAGGCTGCCGCCTACCGCCAGGTTTCCCTGCTCCTCAGACGACCCCCGGGACGTGAGGCCTTCCCCGGCGATATCTTCTACAACCATTCCCGGCTGCTGGAACGGTCTGCCAAGCTCTCCGACGAGATGGGCGCCGGCTCCCTGACGGCCCTTCCCATCATCGAGACCCAGGAGGGTGACGTTTCGGCGTTTAT
The DNA here is from genome assembly GCA_046496975.1 of Desulfobacteraceae bacterium. Classification (GTDB taxonomy): domain Bacteria; phylum Desulfobacterota; class Desulfobacteria; order Desulfobacterales; family Desulfobacteraceae; genus DATFJZ01. The sequence goes on from JAWOGI010000389.1 coordinate 5,594, forward strand.
TCCCACCAATGTTATCTCTATTACCGATGGTCAGATCTACCTTGACAAGTCCCTGTTCTTTGCCGGTGTAAGGCCTGCCATTGACGTTGGCCTGTCTGTCTCCCGTGTTGGCGGTGCGGCCCAGGTAAAGGCCATGAAACAGGTTGCCGGTACCCTGAGGCTGGACCTTGCCCAGTACCGTGAACTCGAGGCTTTTGCCGCATTCGGCAGTGATCTCGATGCGGCCACCCAGAAACAGCTGACCCGTGGGGAACGTCTTGTTGAGCTGCTCAAACAGCCCCAGTACAGCCCCCTGTCCATGGAAAGACAGGTAACAGCCCTCTACGCAGGCACCAAGGGGTACATTGACAAATATCCCAGGGAAACCGTCGGCAAGTACGAAAAGGGCCTCTACCCCTTTATCGAAAACCGTTTTCCCGACGTTTTCACCGACCTGAAAGAGCAGGAGAAAATTACCGACGACATAGAAGCCAAGCTTAAGAAAGCCCTTGATGCCTATGACGAGGAATTCAAGGAAACTTTATAGGTTTCTTTGAGTGTATCGTGATTTTATTTAATAAAAAAAGGCTTGAGAGGTAGATCTTATGGCAACTTTAAAAGAAGTACAAACAAAGATAGGCAGTGTCAAAAAGACCAAACAGATCACTTCTGCCATGAAAATGGTTGCTACTTCCAGATTGCGCGGCGCCCAGGCCAGCATGGATGCGTTTAAACCCTATGCATCCAAGTTTGCCGAAGTTCTCGGAAGCATATCGGGAAAGGCCGGAGAAGAGGCCAGTCCCCTTCTTGTGCCCAGGGAAGAAGTAAAGAAAGTGAACATTGTGCTCTGCACGTCTGACAGGGGACTCTGTGGTGGTTTTAATATCAACCTGATTGAAAAGGCAGAATCGCTGCTGAAATCCGATGAGTTACAGGGCAAAGAGGTCTCTTTTACCTGTTTCGGAAAAAAGGGACGGGACTTTGCAAGAAAGCAGAAAGGTCCCATTGAAGATGAGTATATCGGTGTTGTCGGCGGCAAGTTCGATTTTAACGTGGCGTCAACTTCGGGAGAGAAGCTGATCAACAGTTTTCTTGCCGAGGAGGTGGATGAAGTGTACCTGGTATCTTCTGAATTCCAGACCCTGGCAAGGCAGGAAGCCTTTGTCAAGCAGGTGCTTCCCATTCCGTCCGTTGAAGAGACTGAGGAGGAAGCCGGGGCAGCGGATGATTCTGTGTATCTTGCAGAGCACATCTGTGAACCCTCTTCCGATGCCCTGCTCGGCGAGATGCTGCCAAAGAACGTCTACATTCAGATATACGATGCCCTGCTTCAGACCTCAACCAGTGAACATGCGTCCAGGATGAAGGCCATGGAAAATGCAACCAAGGCGTGTGAAGACATGATTGACGAACTGCAGACAATCTTTAACAAGAGAAGACAGGCGGGAATTACTGCGGATCTTATGGATATTGTCGGCGGTGCCGAGGCTCTGAACGGATAAAACCACACAAGTTAAGTTAGTATAACAGCTTTTTACAGGAGGAACTAATGGCTGAAAATATAGGAAAAATAGCACAGGTGCTTGGTGCTGTCGTTGATGTTGAGTTTGAACCGGGAAAACTCCCGGCTCTCCTCACCGCTCTCACACTTACCAGCCCTGTTATCAGTGATGAAGAGGACAACCTCGTTATTGAGGTCGCCCAGCATCTGGGTGACAATATTGTCCGGTGCATCGGCATGAACGTAACCGACGGACTCCAGAGGGGGGCTCAGGTCAAGGACACGGGGTCTCCCATCATGATGCCCGTGGGTGAAGCTTCCCTGGGCAGGGTGCTCAACGTTATTGGAAAGCCCGTGGACGGTCTCGGTGATATCAGCAGAGAGAACATGCTGCCCATCCACCGGTCTGCTCCGGATTTTGTCTCCCAGGACACCTCGGTCAGGGTTCTTGAGACCGGTGTAAAGGTTATCGACCTGCTGGTTCCCTTTCCCAGGGGTGGTAAAATGGGTATGTTCGGCGGTGCCGGGGTTGGCAAGACCGTTATCATGATGGAGATGGTGAACAATATCGCCATGCAGCACGGCGGCATCTCCGTTTTCGGCGGTGTTGGCGAGAGAACCCGTGAGGGGAACGACCTTTACCACGAGATGAAAGACTCCGGCGTTCTGCCCAAATGTTCCCTGGTTTACGGTCAGATGACAGAACCTCCGGGAGCAAGGGCAAGGGTGGCCCTGTCCGCCTTGACATGTGCCGAGTATTTCCGTGATGAAGAGGGCCAGGACGTGCTTCTCTTTATTGACAACATCTTCCGTTTTACCCAGGCCGGCCAGGAAGTGTCAGCAACCCTGGGTCGTATGCCGTCGGCCGTTGGTTACCAGCCAACCCTTGCCGTTGACATGGGTGAGCTCCAGGAGCGGATCACATCCACGGACAAGGGGTCCATCACAGCGGTTCAGTGCGTTTACGTGCCTGCCGATGACTTGACAGACCCTGCACCGGCAACCACCTTTGCCCATCTCGACGGTACCGTTGTTCTCTCCCGCCAGATCGCAGAGCTGGGTATCTATCCTGCTGTGGATCCCCTGGACTCCACATCAAGAATCCTCGATGCCGCCTATATTGGCGAGGAGCACTACGATGTTGCCAGGACGGTACAGCAGACCCTGCAGAAGTACAAAGAGCTCCAGGACATTATTGCCATCCTCGGTATGGACGAGCTCTCCGACGAGGACAAGGTGACGGTTCAGCGGGCAAGAAAGCTCCAGAGATTTCTCTCCCAGCCCTTCCACGTTGCCGAAACCTTTACCGGCATGCCGGGCAAGTTTGTCAAGGTTGAGGATACGGTCCGTTCTTTTAAGGAGATCATCGAAGGGAAACACGACGACCTTGGTGAGGGTGCCTTCTACATGGTGGGCACCATAGAAGAGGCCAGGGAAAAAGCAGCCAAGATGGCTGAGGATAATAAATAATCCGGGGGGTTATAATGGCTGAGAATATATTTCTTGAAGTGGTCACCCCTGATAAGGCTGTTGTCAGTGAAGATGCCCAGATTGTTGTTGCACCGGGGTCTGAAGGTGAGTTTGGTGTACTTGCCGGGCATACAACGTTTCTTACGTCTCTGAAAACCGGAACCCTGCGCTATACGGATGCTTCCGGAAAAGAGAAGTTTCTCTTTGTCAAGGGCGGGTTTGCCGAAGTGCTGCCCAACAAGGTGACAGTGCTTGCAGAAGCTGCTGAAGAAAAAGATGGTATGTAATATTAACTAGCCAGATCGATAAAATCCGGTTCGCTGGATTTATTTGCACGAAAGGGGGTGTTCCGCTGTAGATACCGGGACACCCCTTTTTTCATCAAAACAGCAGGCGGGACACCCGGCCTTTGAGGGCCCAGGGCAAAACCCGATCGGCTGCCGGCACAACACGACTTTCATTTAAAACATCATCCAAAGACCCTGCCCCGCAAAGGGGGCGGGCTTGTGTTATGGCCAATTTTCATGGAAGAGGAGATGACGGTGAACATGGAACAAAACAGTTTTGGCGTGATTGTACTGGCTGCCGGCCGGGGCACACGGATGAATTCCGACATGCCCAAGGTGCTCCACCGGGTCAACGGCAAAACCATGCTCTCCCGGGTGCTTGCCGGGGCCGTGGCAATTGCGGGAAAAAATGTCGTGGTTGTGGTGGGGCACCAGGCAGCAGTGGTGAAAGATGTGGCTTCCCGGGAGTTTGACGTTTGCTTCCAGGAACAGAAAAAGCTGCTTGGCACCGGGGATGCCGTAAAAAGCGGTCTGCCCGGTTTGTCCAACAGTGTCAGGGATGTCCTCATTATCTGCGGGGATGTGCCCCTTATCAGGGCAGAAACCCTTGAAAAATTTTTTTCCTTCCATAAAGCCGCTGAAAACGATATAACAGTGCTGTCCGTTGTTCTGGACAATCCTGCGGGCTATGGAAGGCTCCTTGTTGATAAAAACGGTTTTCTTGTGGGAATCCGGGAAGAGGCCGACGCAACGGCTGAAGAGAAACAAAATCAGCTGGTCAATTCGGGGGTCTATTGTGTTAAAAAAGAGTTTCTTGTTTCGGCCCTTGAAATGCTTGTGCCGGACAATGCCCAAAAAGAGTATTACCTTACCGATATTGTGGCCATTGCAAACAAGACCGCCAGCCGGGCAGGGTGTTTTCCTGTGGCAGATGCCAGGGAGGTGTTTGGGGTGAACACCGTTGACGAGTTAAAGCAGGCTGAAAAAATTATGCATGATATGAATTGAGCGGATATTTGGCTGGAACCATATACGCTTCTGACCTGAGTTTGATAATTCCGTGACAGCTCAAATGTCCAAGGATTTATGAATTGTCTTGACTTTGTTTAATGCTATGAATTATATTTGGATAAACCTTTGCGAGGTATGAGAATTGGATAATGATTTTTTAGATGATAAGTTTAACGATATAGATGATAAGGTCGATTTTTTGATCGAGCTTTGTCAGACCCTGCAGATTGAAAACGGGGAATTGACCTCCAAGGTGAAAAGCCTTGAGGAGCAACTGAGCAAGAAGCAGGGGGTTGAAGAACAGCACGCTGAACAGCAGGCTGTGATTCGATCCAAAATTGACGGTCTGCTTGAAAAACTCAATAATTTTTCAGATGCGCCAATCAACGAATGATCTGAAAAAAAAAGAGGGAATTAAAAATAGAGATATAATCATTGGATGACATCGTTAAAATTGAACTTTTTGGGCAAGTGTTCAGATTTCAGCCTGACAAGGATGTTAAGGATTCCCAGAAGGTTGCCGATGCCCTTAAGTTCTATGTAACACAAGCTGAAGAACAGTTTGAAACTGGAGCTCACTGCAGTGACAAGCTGGCTGTTCTTCTGCTTGCTGCCATGAACCTTTCCAAGGATTTCCATGAGCTGCAGCTGGAGCATGCCAGGCTTGAAGATTATGTTTCAACCCGGGCATCTTCATTGTTAAACAAGATTAACAATAACATTTAATGATTCAAGATAATTTGGTTTTATTTACGGCCCCTGCTATGTGCGTGATTGCATGAAGTCCTTTGTCCTAACATTACTAGAACGGGAGTTCACACTTACGCTGGTGCGCATGTTCCCTTTTCGGGAAAAGCCTGAAGGTGTAATTGAACGCCCACTTTTTGAGCCTTTGGTTCAAAGACCACGTCAACACGGCATCATGCGGGGGTTTTAAAACCAGACACTGCTGTTTCTGTTTTAGCGGGCCTGGGAGTTCCTTGGCTGGAACGTCATGGTTCCCGGGCACGTCCTGGTCTTTTTTGTGTTGCTTGAAAATCAATCCCCCCTCTTGTGGCGGCGTTTCCTGGCTGCCTCTTCTGTTCAACTTATCAATTCGTTTCTTTCCTTTTCTGTTTCCAGATCCATACTTTGCTGATATTTTTTTTATATGAAAGTCGTGGTGCGCCGGCAGCCGATCCGGGTTTTGCCCTCCGCTCATGGAGCCATGGCTCCTCTGCGAGTCACGCAGCCCGTCCATGGGCTGCTCCGAGGTGAGCGGCAGCTGTTTAGAGCATCCATGCTCACAGCTACCGCTCAAAACCGCTAGGGGCAAAACCCCAAACCGGCT
>JAWOGI010000091.1:0-6116 GCA_046496975.1 Desulfobacteraceae bacterium
CAGGAACCTACAAGGGGGTTGACTACGACTCTCCGTCGTTCCAGGATTCCGCCCTGTGGGTGGCCAATGCCGACGTTCCCGCCGACATTGTCTACGAAGTTCTCTCTCTTATCTACACCGATGAAGGGCTCAAACACATGAAAGCCCAGAAATCGACATTCAAGGAGATGGCCATCGAAACCGGTGTCAAGGGCATCGTAACCCCGCTCCACCCGGGCGCCAAAAAGTTCTGGAAAGAAAAGGGCGTTTTATAGACAGTGACTGACCGAAAACCCGTGCTTGGATGAAAACCCAGCAAATGGGTGAGTTCTCATTCAAAAATTGAATAACCACAAACGCCGCCATGGACCGTTCCGGCCCAGGCCGGAACGGTCCATGGCGGCCCTTTGTCTTTACCGCAGGGACCTGATTTTCCAGGCCCCTGTTCCAGCAAACAGTCCTCTTGTCCGCCAGGAGAGTGAACCCGGGACCCTAACAACAGGTGGCTTAACGTGTACGAAAAATTAAATCGATTTGAAAAAACAGTGTTTGATGCCTGCGCGGTGTTTCTTGTGCTTTTCTACTCCTATGCGGCCCTCATCCAGCCGGCATCCACCCAGTACCACCGGGGTATCTACGTGATCATCACCTATGTTCTGATCTTTCTGCTGTACAAATCCAAATCCACCTTCATGAGGGTGGTGGACTACATCCTGCTGCTGCTGTCAATCTTCTGCATAGGTTATTGGATCTTTAACTTTGAGGCGATCACCTACCGCACCGGTGCGGAGACCCCCTTTGACATGGCCGTGGCCATGGTGGGCGTGCTCATCGGCATTGAACTGGCCCGGCGGGTGGTGGGCAACGTCTTTGTCCTCATCGGCGTCGTGATGCTGATTTACGGTGTGTACGGATACAAGGCCCCCTATATCATCTCCCATGCCGGTGCACCGTTCAACGAGATGTGCACCAGCATTTTTTACAAAAGCGACGGCGTCTTCGGTATCATGGCCAATGTGCTGGCCACCTATGTGATTCTCTTTGTTCTGTTTGGTGCGTTCCTGGAAAAATGCGGGGCCCAGCGCTTTTTCATCGACTGGCCCCTGGCCGCAGTGGGCCATAAGATCGGCGGCCCGGCAAAGGTTTCTGTCATTGCCAGCGGCCTGTTCGGCTCCATCTCCGGCAGCGCCATTGCCAACACCGTCTCCACCGGTGCCTTTACCATTCCCATGATGAAAAAGGCCGGTTTCAGGCCCCACGTGGCCGGCGGCATCGAACCGGCCGCATCCATCGGCGGCATGTTCATGCCCCCCATCATGGGAGCCGGGGGCTTCATCATGGCCGAGCTCACCGGCCAGCCCTACTCCCGGATCATGCTGGTGGCGATCTTTCCGGCGGTGATGTATTTCTTCTCGGTCTTTGTCATGGTTCACTACGAGGCCAAACGTTTCAACATTGTGGGCGAAAAATCCGAGCACAGCGCCATGGAGATCCTCAAGAAGGAGTGGTTTTACATCATTCCCCTGGTGCTGATCACCGTTTTGATGCTCAAGGGCTACTCCCCCGGCTATTCTGCCATTGTGGGACTCTTTTCCTGCATCGCCGTCAGCTGGGTGAGAAAGGATACCCGCATCGGCCCCAGAGAATTTGTCCAGGCGGCAAGGGAAGGCACGGAAAACAGCCTCAAAATCGGCGCCACCGTTGGTGTCATCGGCATTATCATCGGAGTTCTGACCTTTTCCGGCCTGGTGCTCACCTTTGCCGACATCATGATCCAGCTGGCCGGCGGTTCACTGCTCTTGACCATGCTAATGATCGCCCTGGCTTCCCTGGTGCTGGGCATGGGCGTCCCCGTAACGGCAGCCTACCTGATCACCGCTGTTGTGGCGGTTCCTGCCCTGATCCACCTGGGTGTCAACCAGCTGGCCGCCCACATGATCGTCTACTGGCTCTCCCAGGATTCCAACATCACACCGCCGGTGTGCATTGCCGCCTTTGCCGGTGCCACCATTGCCAGGGCCAACATGTGGCGCACGGCGTTCACCTCATTTAAATTTGCCAAGTTCCTCTACCTTGGCCCCCTGCTCTTCGGGTATGTTCCGGGATTCTCCCTGGACGGCTCAAGTATGGACATTATCAAGGCCTTTGTTTTTATCCTCATCGGTACTTACGCCTATGCATGGTTCCTCAGCTTTATCTGGGTCGATTATGTAAAAGGATTTATTGGAAAAAAACCCGCATGATGGATTAAACATACCACCATGCCCCCCAAAAGGCACTGATCACCCGGTCAACAGGAGGGCCACTGACATGGGAACAATGGAAAACAGGGTGGAGAAAACAATGGTAGCGGCGGCAAGGTCCGTATCGCTGTTCAGCTGGGAAGAGAGGACATAGATTGCCGTTGACGTGGGCAGGGTAAAAAAGATCATCCCCGCCTGGAAAGAAACGCCTGTTACCCCGAACAGGGCCATGAAAGCGAAGCCTGCCGCTGGTAAAAAAAGCATCTTGAACAGGGCAGCGACCAGGGAAAGCCGGAAATTTCCCTTCAGATTGGAAAAGGAAAAGGCACTGCCAATGGAGATAAGGGCCAGGGGGAGGGTGATCATGGAAACGAGCTCCAGGGTGTTGTCGATAAAAACGGGAAACCCCGGGGCAAGTTTTGAAAAAGCCAGCCCTGCCATGCATGCCAGTATCAGGGGATTGGCAATAAGGGCCCTGGCCAGTTTGGAAAACCGCTGGCCCGGACGGTATTTTTTACCTGAAAACCATATAAGAACAGCAACGGAGAGCACATTGATCACCGGTATGACAAAGCCGATCAACAGGCTGAACTGCAGCACCCCCTCCCTGCCCAGCCCGTTCAACACCACAGCCATGCCGATATAGGTGTTGAACCGGTAGCAGCTCTGGGAAAAAGTCCCGGCCTCAAAGGCGGACACCCTGCCTGAAAGCAGATAGACCGTGCTTGCGGCAAAAACGGCAAAAACAGCACAGAGGGCCGCCAGGGGCAATCCCATGTCAAGGCTGCCGGCGGATGGGTTGCTGCCGATCTTCCAGAAGAGCATGCAGGGAAAAAAAATGTAGTAAACCATTTTATCAGATGTTTTAAAAAACAGGTCGCTGGCAAACCCGGTGATTTTCATTGTTCTTCCCATGGCGATCAAGGCAAACACAGGAAAAAGCGTTTCAACAATCATTGTTCAGTACTCCCGAAAGAATACAAGCCTGACCAAAACCCCCCGGAATCCAACATGAGCCAAACCTATAAAAAAAAGATTAAAAAATGTGCCTGATCCTCATCGGCTATAAGGTCTTCCCCGACTACCCTCTGGTGATTGCCGCCAACAGGGATGAATTTTACCAAAGGCCAACCGCCGGAATGCACTTCTGGGAAAAACGGCCTGATATCCTTGCCGGCAAAGACCTCAAACAGAATGGCACCTGGTTTGCCGTCCACAGAACCAGGGGATTTGCCGCCCTTACCAACCACAGAAACCCCGATGCAATAAACCAGGATGCGCCTTCAAGGGGGAAAATCATCATTGACTACCTTGAATCCGGTGAGGATGGCAGCGCCTATCTCACCTCCTTCGAACATCGAGCCGCCAGGTATAACGGATTTAACCTCCTCGCCGGCGATCGAGAAAACCTGTTCTGGTTCTCCAATGTGAAAAACAGGGTTGAAACAATAGAACCTGGCATTCACGGGCTCTCCAACGCTTTTCTCAACACGGCCTGGCCCAAGGTGGTATCCGGAAAAAAAGCATTGAAAAAATTGCTTACCGGCAATCTTACCCCAGAAGCCCTTTTTTCCATTCTGGCAGACCGGTCGGTTCCCCCTGACCATCTGCTGCCCCGAACCGGCATCGGCCTTGAGTGGGAACGGCGGCTCTCCCCTCTGTTCATCCAGAGCGACATCTACGGCACCCGATCTTCAACGGTGATGATCGTGGATCAAACCGGAAGAACAGAGATCACGGAAAGAACCTACTTTCCGGAAAACCCGCTGGAGTATGAAGACCGGAGATTTCAACTGCCTGGCAAGACTTAAGAAAGGCGACAGAAAGGAACCCTTCCGCGAACTCCTGCTTTGACCGATCAAGCAAAAAATGGACGGTTTGTTCCGTTCCTGCCCTGCGTCATCTCAAAACAGGTGCCATTGACCTGGCAGTGCGGACCGGCTGCTTCTCCTAACCCGCCAGGGCTTCAAGCCCGTCAAGGTCAAGAATAGTTATCTCCTTGTTGTTCAGACGTATCAGGTTATCGTTTGCCATTTTACCAAGGATCCGTGAGAGGGTTTCCGGTGCAGTTCCCAACAGCCCTGCCAGTTGAACTTTGGAGACAGGAAGGGTTATGGCTGCGGTATTCTCCTGTTCCCCGATCAACACAAGAAAATACGAGGCAATTCTCGCCGGCACCTCTTTGAGGGCAAGATTCTCCACCATCACGGTAAACTCCCTCAGCCTTGCCGAAAGCACGGCAAGCATGTTCAAAGCAAGGGCCGGATTGTCTGAAATCAGCTGAACAATGGCTCTCCTGGGAAAGAACAGACAGGAGGAGGGTTCAACGGCCTGGGAAAACGCCGGAAAATTTTTTCCTGAAAACACAGGGACCTCCCCAAAGGGTTTTCCCGGCCCGTAGATGTGGAGGATGTGCTCTTTTCCTTCAAAGGAGAGCTTGTATACCTTGATCTTTCCCGTTTCAACAATGTAAAAGCCGTCGGCTTCGTCCCCTTCACTGAAAATCAGCTCCCCTTTTTTATACCCTCTTCTCTCGGCGACAGAGATGAGCTGGGTGAGATGATCTTCCTTTAGCCCTTTGAAAAGAGGCGTTGAACTGATTATTTCCATGGTTGATGCCACAATAAAAATTTCCCTGTTATTTTTTGCCCAACGTTCGAACTTGCGTTTTTTCCACAATGGTGCACGTCTGACCCCAAACTTACAGAATCGGGAAGGGGGTGTAAAGGGGATTCTTCTTGCCCTTTTTGAAAAACAGAGGTTTTCTTGATCCAGATCAAGGAAACCATTGATGAAAAACGGTATAGTCACCATCAGGATAAAGAGTCCCCCCAACCTTCACGGTTGCACAGGACTTGCTTGAAACCCAGGCAAGGTTTGCTGCAAAACAAACAGCGGGTTTTTCGGAGACGGACCAGGGTTGAAAACCGTCTCCTGATCACACAAACAAGGAGAAAAACACCATGAAATGTCCCGGCCAGGATACCCAGTACTGGAAAAAAGACGCAATATACGAGGAATACTGCCCTGAATGCAGCGCGGTGATCGAATTCTTCAAGGATGACACCTCAAGGCGGTGCAGCGGATGCGGAAAAAAAATAGTCAACCCCAAGATGGACTTTGGGTGTGCCGCCTACTGCCAGTATGCCGAGGAGTGCATCGGCACACTCCCCGAAGAGTTCATCAAGAACAGGGAGGATCTGCTCAAGGACAGGGTGGCCGTGGAGGTCAAGCGGTATTTCAAAACCGATTTCAAACGGATCGGCCATGCCGCAAATGTGGCACGATGTGCCGAGGCCATTGGAAAAAAAGAGCAGGGAGATCTCTCCGTTGTTCTGGCAGCGGCCTACCTCCATGACACGGGGCTGAAGAACACCGAAGTCACGGGTAACACCGATACAAAACAGGATCACGAAAAACAGGGCGCAGCCATTGCCAGAGAGATCCTTGAGAAGCTCAACGCCAGCGAACAGCTCATCCAGCAGGTGTGCACCATTGTCGGCCACCACCATTGTCCCGCAGTGGATGATGATCTGAATTTTAAAATTCTCTTCGATGCCGACCTGATTGTCAACCTTGAGGAGGGTGAAAAAGAGGGAACCATGGAAAAAGAGGCGATCAAAACGGCCATAGACCAAAAATTCCTCACAGCCGCGGGAAGAGAAGAGGCAGAAAAACGCTTTTTCTAACGGTTCCGGGCAATCCTGTCCAAAAGGGCAGGCGCGCTTGCCAAAGCAACAAAAGCCATTATATTACAACACGTTCCCCTGAAACGGCTTTCGTTACAGACAAAGGGAATAGATTTAAAAGGAAAACAGCCATGAAAGTAATGAGAAAGATCATTGAGATTGATGAAGAAGCGTGTGACGGATGCGGCGATTGCATCCTGTCCTG
>JAWOGI010000139.1:0-3705 GCA_046496975.1 Desulfobacteraceae bacterium
ATCGATTCGTTGAATCTGTTTGTGCAATAGGGGCTTGGTCATAACATCGGCCACTTGTGACATTTGGCGGGCCAACGGGGTCAGGCTTTTGTTATTGACGTTATCGTGTACTTTATGGTTTGACTGTGCTGTTCTGTCCGATAACGTCAATAACAAAAGCCTGACCCCGTTGGCCCGCCAAATGTCACAAGTGGCCGATGTTATGACCAAGCCCCTATTGCACAAACAGATTCAACGAATCGATAAATTCCGGATCATCAGTGTCGATCACCTCAACGATTTTCTTGTGCATCCGCTTTTTGTGCTCACCAAAGATGGCTCTTTTTTTGTTAAATGATCCGGCAAAGGCCATGACATCCTGATTCAGCTCAACAATGCTGTCACAGGCCTTTTCAATGATATGGTGCCTTGCAAGTTCCTCTGCCGTCAGGCGCCTTCCCGTAAGCTTCATCTCATTAAACTTGTATTCTGGAACAGCCTTTCGGACAAAGGCAACCATGCCCGGCAGAAAGGGGATCCCCAGATCCACCTCTGGAAAACAGAAATAACCGCGGTGGGCATTCATGAACCTGAAATCACAGGCACAGGCCAGCATGGCCCCGTTGCCGAAGGCATGGCCGTTGATGGCGGCAATCACAGGCACAGGCATGAGAAGCAGCCGGCTAAAGACCCGGTTCATTCCATACATGAATGATTTTATTGATCCGTGGTCCTGCTCGTTGAACCTTTCCCCCAGCCACTCGATATCAATGCCCTGGGAAAAATTTTTCTCATTTCCCGAGGTGAGCACCAGGGAAGAGATCGTTTCATCTGCAAGGATCTCATCAAAGAACCGGTTCATTGTATCGGCAAAAACAATGTTCTGCCGGTTTTCACCGTTTGTCATCGTAATAATTGCCACAGAACCTTTTTTTTCCCACTCCATGATTCCCATAGAACAGCCTCCCTGTTTTTCGATTTACTGTTTTTTTTATATAAAAAAAATCACGCCAGAGCATCGCCTGCTGGGCTTCCCATGGCGGGTCAACCCAGAACAAACGCTCTGTGTACCATTGCCCGTCAGACAGATAAACATAAAAACAACAGATTCTCAATAAAAATATGCTTCACTAAGATAAACAGCGTTATCCCTATTTTCTTATGGACTCCTTTTTTCTGATATGGTACCTCTTAGGGAATTCCCATGTGATTTTGATTGACAGGAGACCAAATGGAGATAAAATGCTGGGGTTCAAGGGGATCTATTTCTGTTTCCGGCAAAGAATTTCTAAAGTACGGGGGAAGCACCACCTGCATTGAGGTAACCGCGGCAAGCGGGGAAACCGTCATCATTGATGCGGGTACGGGAATACGGAGCCTTGGCGCTGACCCCGATGCCGGGAGCAGACACCACTATCACCTCCTCTTCACCCACCTGCACTGGGACCACATTGCCGGGTTCACCTTTTTTCAACCCCTCCTCAATGAAAAATGCACCGTTGAGATAGAGAACAGCACCTTCTCCCACCGGCCCCTGAAAGAGATTCTCGATTTCCTGATCAACCCGCCGTTTTTTCCGGTTACCATGGAGGCGTTCAAGGCTCAAATTTATTTCAAGGCTCCTCGAACGGAGCGCTTCTCCATTGGTTCCCTTGAAATAGAAACTATCCCCTTGAGCCACCCCGGCGGGGGGTATGGATACAGATTCATGGAGAACAACCGCTCGTTTGTGTTTCTTACAGACAATGAACTGGCCTTTGACCATCCTTCCAGCAGGGGGTTTGACTCTTTTCTCGACTTTTCACGGAATGCCGACCTGCTCTTCCATGACGGGGAGTTCACCCCTGAAGAGTACCCCTCCAAAACAGGATGGGGTCACTCTTCGTATACCGATGTTCTTGACCTTGCCCAACGGGCCGGTGTCAAAAAACTGGGACTTTTTCACATCAACCAGGAGCGGACTGACCGACAGATGGATAAAATTGTACACCAATGCCGCACACTGGTAAAAAAGCAAAAAACACTGCTTGACTGCTTTGGTGTTGCTGCCGGCATGCACTTCAGGCTATAGCGCTTTTATGCTGAAAAAAAGAGTTCCCAACCTTTCCTCCGCTTTGAAAATCATGATCTCCTGGAAAATGGCTGCCATGTTTTTCCTGGGATTCATGTCCGGTTTTCCCTATTACGTGGTCAAGGATGTATTAAAGGCCTGGATGACAGACGTGAATGTTGACCTGGCCACCATCGGACTGTTTTCCGCCGTGACCATGCCCTACACCCTCAAATTCATCTGGTCCCCTGCCATGGACCGGTATGTTCCCCCGTTTCTCGGGCGGCGCAGGGGCTGGATTCTCATGGCACAAATTGCCCTGATTTTTGCCATTGCCCTCCTGGGCCAGTTTGATCCCCACCTGTCACTTCAGTGGATTGCCATTGTGGCCCTGGCCGTCTCGTTTTTCGGGGCCACCCAGGATATCGCCCTGGATGCCTTTCGAAGGGAATACCTCAACGACCGAGAGCTGGGCTTCGGCACCGGGGTGTGGATGAACGCATGGCGTCTGGGCATGTATGTCTCGGTGGGATTCTCTTTTCTGGCGGCCGACTCGGATGTGGGATGGGACAACATCCACCTGCTCCTCTCGCTGATGATGGTCATCGGCATTGCCACCACCCTGATGGTGCCCGAGCCCAGGGTGAAGACCTCTCCCCCTGGATCGATGAAATCCGCTATCCTGGACCCTTTTGTTGATTTTCTCAAACGGCGGGGGATCTTTTTTATCCTGGCATTTATCCTGCTTTACAAAATAGGAGACAACATGGCCGGGGCCATGAACATCCCGTTTATTTTAAAGCAGGGGTTTACCAAGACCGAGTATTTTGTCATTGTCAAGGGGATCGGCATGCTGGGACTGTTTGGTGGGGTGCTTGCCGGAGGAGCCTTCATGGTGCGGCTTGGCATTGCAAAATCCCTGTGGGTGTTCGGCCTGCTCCAGGCTGTCTCCACAGCAGGTTTCACCCTGCTGGTGCGGTTTGACCATGCATCCCTCTTCTGGAAAGAGTACGGCAACCTTCTGCTCACAGGCATTGTGGGATTTGAATTCTTTGCCACCGGCATGGGGCAGGCGGCCTATGCCACCTACATGGCCATCCAGACCAATAAAAAATTCACCGCAACCCAGTACGCCATACTGACAAGCCTCATGGCCATCCCCGGTACCATTGCCGCATCGGCCACGGGCTTCATGGCGGAGCAATTCGGCTGGACCTGGTTTTACTACATCTGCGCCCTAATGGCCCTTCCCGGTATGCTGCTTTTACTCAAGCTGGCCCCCTGGGGAACAGCCAACAGGGAGCTGGATGCTGACCCATCCGAAGATGAAACAGAAGATCCCGACCGGCCCTGATGCACCAGGCCAACGCAGAAAGCAAGTAAAAAGACCAGTCACACAGCCCGTCCATGGGCTGCTCCGAGGTGAGCGGCAGCTGTTTTGAGCATCCATGCTCACAGCTGCCGCTCAAAACCGCTACGGGAAAAACCCGGACCGGCTGCCTCTAATTCGGCTTGGCTCCGCGTCTACGACCCACCCTTTGTTGTGAACACAATGCTCATGGCCGTTATCTTACTGCTTGAGGAGAAAATGGGTGATGATGTTGACATCCAGATGGTCCGGAGAAACCGATCCATACTCCTCCTCCAGTTCATCAAACAGTCTTTCAAAAAAGGGT
>JAWOGI010000341.1:0-2653 GCA_046496975.1 Desulfobacteraceae bacterium
GTTTAAATGTGGAACCTGTTCTGCTCATTCGTCCTCTTTTCAATATTCAAGTTTCAGTGTTTGGTGTGAGTGCGCTGCTCATGGCCGTTTATATGAAAGTCGTGTTGCGCTGGCAGCCGATCCGGGTTTTGCCCTACGCTCATTCTCGCAAATCATCCAAGATTTGCTCCGAGGTGAGCGGCAGCTCCTTCAGCGTCCATGCTGACCGCTGCCGCTCAAAACCGCTACGGGCAAAACCCCGAACCGGCTGCCTCTAATTCGACTTTCTCTCTTTGTTGTGTCCGCAGGGCATGGCCGTTATAAAGAAACAGCGGCATTATCCGGGTTGTGACAATATCCGGTTCTTTCCCGACTGTTTGGCCCGGTATAGAAAAGTGTCCGCATCGATGACAAGGCTCTCTTTGGAAGAGGTTCCAGGAAAAACGGAAATGCCGCCGCTGATGGTCTGGGACAGGCCATGCTCGGTCATATACCTTTCAGAACATGCCCGCCGGATCTCCTCGCCGATCTCCATTGCCGATTCAAGGTCAAGCCCTGGAAAGACAACGCAGAACTCTTCTCCCCCATACCGGCAGGCAATGCCCTTCTCTGCGGTCAACTCCCTTACGACACCTGCAATCTCCCGCAACACCGTATCACCGATATCATGACCATAGGTGTCGTTGACCGGCTTGAAATTGTCAAGATCCATAATCATAAAAGCCAGGGGCAACCCGGAAGCTTCGCAGTTTGCAAGTTCTTTTTTAAGGGTGTCATCAAAAAACCGCCGGTTCATCAGGCCAGTGAGTTTGTCCTTGTAGGCAAGGGATTCCAGTATCCTGTTTTTTTGAATCAGCTCTTCCTGGAGTTTTTTTATTTTCATATGGTTTTTTATTCTCGCCTTCAACTCATCCCTGCCAAAGGGTTTTGTTACCATTTCATCGGCACCGCATTTAAAACACTTCACCATGCGGCTTTTGTCTTTTTCCTCGGCCACCGTGATCACCACGGATGATCTCCCCTTTATCAATCCTTTGACATGCCTGCACGTGCTTACCATCTCCGGTTCACCGGAAAGATCCAGAACGATAATATTGGGAACTGCAACCTTGAGAAAGGTCTCAAGGGCAGAGAGGGAGCGGCATTGATTAACGTGCAATTGCAGGGATTTCAAAATCTTGACCACAATCCCCCCAAGGGTTGGGTCACTGCTGGCCACCAGGGCCGTTCCCATGGGGATTTTCAAATTGTCAAAGGCAACAGACTCGATCACTGAAAAAAGCTCTGCCTGGGACACCGGTTTTTTTAAAAAATCAACTACCCCCGATTCAAACCCCTTTCGAAACTCGGCATCATCATACTTTCCGCTGACCACAATGACCGGTACATTCTGGATGGAAGGTTCCACGGAGATATTTTTACACAATTCAAACCCGTTCATCACCGGCATCTCCACATCTGTAACGATAAGGTCAGGCAGGTGCTCCAGGGCGAGCTTCAGACCCTGGGCACCATTGGAAGCTGTTTTCACCATAAAATTAAGGGATGACAGGGCCTGGGAGAGGACCCGCTGTACCGCAGCGCTGTCATCAACCACAAGGGCAAGGGGCTTTTTTCTGGCGGAATCAGACCTGGAATGGTACGCTTCGGACAAGGTCCGGTAAAGGTCCTGCTTTTGAAACGGCTTGATCAGCAGTCCGTCAATATCATTGAAATCCAGGTGGGAGTGCATCGTCTCTTCGGGCATGGTCGTTGACAGAACAAAGAGGGCTGATTTGAATCCGGAACTTTTCTTTAACCTTGAGACAATATCAGACGAAAACTGAAATTTTGGAAATCCCGGGTAGACAACGATTTCCACCCCGCTCTCTTCTGCCAGCCGGGTGATCTCCTCGGCATTGGAACCAAAGAGCATCACGTCAAATTCACTTTCGGCAAGATAGGTGCGGTAGATTCCTGCCAGGGCTTTTGAATCTTCGATCACTGCGGTTTTAATCATGTCGTCCGCTTCCTTTTCCACCCGAATTCATCAGATATCCACAGAAGTCAGGTGTGGCGATCCAACCCGGGGAGTCACTGTCTGTTTAATGGTAGTATTCATGCTCGTGTTCATGGAAACCATGGGGATGGGAATGGGCGTGGCGGTGTATTCTCTCGCCGGGAACAATTTTTCCCCTTTCCATGGTGCAGATGGCATTGGTCAACTGATAGAGAAACTCATTTTCATGGGAAATCAGAATATAGGAAAGATCAAGGCTGGCGAGCACATCAACAAGCCTGGCCTTGGTTCTTTCATCCAGTCCGGCACTGGGTTCATCCAGGAGCAGCATTTCAGGCTCCATGGCCAGAACCGTGGCCAGGGCAACCAGCCGCTTTTCACCGCCGGAAAGCTTGTAGGTGACCCGATCCTCAAACCCGTCAAGGCCCAGGGAGCGCAAGGTGTCGACGGCTGTCTGTTTTGCCTGTTCAGGGCTTTTCCCCAGATTGAGGGGACCAAAGGCGACATCCTCCACCACCGTGGGGCTGAACAGCTGGTCGTCGGCATCCTGAAACAGCATGTAGATGCAAGAAATCAGAAGGCTTTAAAATTGATTGATGAACTGGAGAAAGAGGCTGTAAGAATTACAGCACCTAGAGTTAAATTTATGCTCTGGCTTCAGGATATTATCTCTCA
>JAWOGI010000179.1:0-6549 GCA_046496975.1 Desulfobacteraceae bacterium
GCCGCCCACCCATCTCACGGCGCTCTGTGCTCAACTGGCTCGGGTCCAACCGGTCACACCAGGCCGAGACCACGTCCCACCTCAGCTTGTCCTTGGCCAAACTAACCACCGCGAAGGAGACCAGACGCGTTGGCAGCTCTTCGTCGGTCAGATTCAGGATATCCTGCCCTGTGCGCATCAGCGCCCCTAGATCGCTGCGTTCCTTGGCTGGCTTGAACTCGGCATCGTAGAGAGCCCAGACCACCTCGCGTTGGACGTAGATGTCGTCAGGATGCTCCTGAGCCACTTCACGCGCTACTGTGAGCGCATAGTCTGGGTATCCACACTTGCGCAGGCAGCAGGCATACCGCCCCCCGGAGAAAGCATCCTCGCGCTCATCCCACAGCTGATGGTAGAGCTTGCCTGCCTCTTCGTAGCGCTCTTCCTCATAGAACTGCTTGGCTTGACGACTAAGATCCTGGGGTTGTTGGGTCATCCTCGGTGATTTCCTTCTACTGAAGATAGACGCTCGCGCACCGCTTCGGGTGCATCGGTGCTCAGCATCACAACGAGGTAGGCCTTGGCTCGTGAGGTGCCCACGTACAGCAACGTAAAATCCGCTTTTTGTCAAGAAAAAAATCAGACATCCGCAGCAAAGCATCTTTTTTCTCTTCGCCGGGAAAACGATTCATCTCCTGCAAGCCTGACCCCACAGAGGCTTTAGGCTTGACAGAAACAAGCTCCTGTTCTATAAACAAGAAGGGCTTGGTCATAACATCGGCCACCCTGGGGTGGGGTTATGACCCCGTTGGCCCGCCAAATGTGACGAGGAACCGATGTTATAATAAAGCCCGCTTTGTCCATGGGCAACGCTGTTAATTTGGATCATGAATAAGGAGCAAATCTGTGAAGTTCACCATTAAGAAGAAATTAATACTCGCCTTTCTTGGAGCAACCACAATTCCGATCCTGTTTTTGTGCCTGATCCTGGGCAGCAGCATCCGAAAAGACTCCATGGAAACCTTTTACCACTCAACGGAAAAGGAATTATCCCATATTGAAAAAGCCATCACCATCTTTATCGATGATATCAAGGAGAATGTTGCCATGGTTGCCAGGCATCCGGATATCATGGCAGCAGACGACACCATCACTTCTTTCCTCAACACCAGCAGAAAAAAAACCGTAGGGGACTTTCAGACCCAACCCGTTGAAAAAAAAATCCTGGCGTTTTTCGAAGAGATCGAAAACAGTCATAAAAGTTATGTTGAGGTGTTTTTAGGCACCGAACTCGGGGGGTTTACCATTGCCAGCGACATGCAAATGCCTCCGGGGTACGATCCCAGGTCCCGGCCCTGGTACAGGGAGGCCATGGCAAAACCCAACAGCGCCCATATCACAAAAGCGTACAAATCCACCAGCGGGGATGCGGTGATCAGTGCGGTTCACACCTTTGCAAGGGATAGAAAAACCACTGGTGTTACGGGAGTTGACGTCACCCTGGGAGCGTTGACCGATTTCATCAAAAACATAAAAATCGGGAAGAGCGGCTATGTCATGCTGATCCAGGACGACGGCGTGATCCTCGCCGATCCGGGCCATTCCGACACCGGTTTTAAAACGTTGAAAAAGACTGGAATTCCCGCCTTTTCCAAGATCGATACGGTCTCATCGGGAAACATGGCCTTTGACATGGACGACACCACCTATATCGCACGGGTGATGACATCACCGGAACTGGGATGGAAACTGGTGGGTCTTATCGAGAAAAGCGAGGTGATGGCCAAGGTCTATTCCCTGCTCACCATCATGGTGATCACCGGACTGATTCTGGCAGCGGTGTTTGCCGTTGTGGGCTTTTTCATCGCCACCTCCCTTGCCAATCCCCTTGTGAACACAACCCAGATGATCAAGGACATTGCCCAGGGGGAAGGGGATCTGACCAAACGGCTGGAGGTTTCCACCCGGGACGAACTGGGCGAGCTTGCAAAATGGTTCAACCTTTTCCTGGACAACCTCCAGGCCATCATCAGGGAGCTGGCAGACAATGTCTCCGTGGTGGATGACTCTTCTGCCAGGCTGCTGAACATCTCCAGGCAGATGGCAGACGGTGCAAAGGACTCTTCTCTTCTGGCAAATACCGTTGCCACGGCCTCGGAAGAGATGAGTTCAAACATGGGAGCTGTTGCCACCACCATGGAGGAGACAACCCACAACACCAATGTGGTGGCCACCTCCACCGAAGAGATGACCGCCACCATCAACGAAATTGCCAGCAACTCCGAAAACGCACGGAACATATCGGAAAAAGCCGTTGCTCAAATGAAAGGGGCCAGCACAAAAATGGACGACCTCGGGAAGGCAGCCGAAGCCATCGGCGCTGTCACGGAGACCATTGCCAATATTTCCGACCAGACCAACCTTCTGGCGCTGAATGCCACCATCGAGGCGGCCAGGGCCGGTGAGGCGGGCAAGGGCTTTGCCGTTGTGGCAAACGAGATCAAAGAACTGGCGTCCCAGACAGCTTCGGCAACGGCGGACATCAGAACCAAGATCGAAGGCATACAGGGTACAAGCCACGAAACCGTATCGGAAATACAGGCAACGGCAGAGGTGATGGACGAGATCAACACCATTATTGCCACCATTGCAACGGCCATCGAAGAACAGTCCACGGCCACCAGCGAGATCTCTTCCAACGTCAACCAGGTGTCCAGCGGCATCCAGAATGTCAATGAGAATGTCTCGGAAAGCTCGACGGCCATCAATGAAATCACAAGGGACATTACCGCCGTGGATGCCGCGTCAAAGGAGATGTCCGAGAACAGCAGCCAGGTGGCCGTCAGCGTTGAAGAGTTAAAACAAATGGCCATTAAGCTCAACAAGATTGTCGGCCGGTTTCAATATTAGCGGCTGAAGATCTAACAGTGATGATTGTATCAACGATACTTCCCGTATTCCTTGTTATTTTTCTGGGATGGGTGGTCCGGAAAAAAGAGTTCATCCCCGATGAATTTATTGGTCCAGCCAATCAGCTGGTCTACTATATCGCCATTCCGGCCATGATATTCAGGGCCGTTGCCAGTGCTTCCGTGCACGAGGTGTTTGACATAACACTGCTGGGACTCACTCTTTTTACGGTTTTTATCACCTTTGCAGCCACCTGGTTGTTCACAGGGGCTGCCGGGGTCCCCCCGAAGACCAGGGGCACCTTTGTTCAGAGTGCTTTCCACGGCAACCTGGGGTACATCGGCCTTGCAGTGGTGTTTTACTATCTCGGGGCGCCAGGCCTTGCCAGTGCCGGTGTCTTTGCCGGTTTTATCATGATTTTCCAAAACATACTGGCAATATGCGTACTCCAGGTCAATGGCGAAAAATCCGACCAGAAAAGGGCTTCACTTCCGGCCAACATCCGCAGGATACTGGTCCATCCGGTTATCCTCGCGTCGGTTTCCGGCATCCTCGTTTCTGCGGCAAACCTTTCCCTCCCCCTGATTGTGGAGAGGACCCTTGACATTATCAGCGGAATGGCCCTTCCCCTGGCCCTGCTGCTCATTGGGGCCACCCTCTCCTTTGAGGTGATACGGACTCACCTGGCCAAGGTTGCCTGGGCCAGCCTGATCAAACTGATCTTGATGCCAGGCGTTGGTCTGCTCCTTTTCCGGTGCTCGGCAATTCCCAGGGAAAAATTTCTCCCTGTCTTTATTCTGCTTTGTGCGCCCACGGCCACATTGACCTATGTCATGGCAAAGGAGATGAAAGGAGATGCAGAATTTGCCGTGGCTGTGATTTCCGCCTGCACCATTCTCTCTGCCCTTGGATTCGGCATGTGGCTCCATTTTTTATCCTGATCTTTTTTGGAAACGGATTCCCGACCTATAATGGCCGGTTGATATGGGGAATCTGCCGGTAATCCAGTTCGAGCAAACCAGCGGCCTTCTGATCCACAGCCCAGGGATCTTTTCCGGCAACGAGCCGGTTTACCGGGGGATCACAGGTCGCACCGCCGAGGTGGAACTCGGCAAGGCCGACACTGGCGTCCATGAGGGTAAAATCCGGTACAAGATACCGGTTCAGATCAATAATGGACTGCTGCATGCGCTGGTGAAAAAGGGCTTTTTTCCAGGAGCCCTCCCTGCCGTAGTGCCTTGGCGGGGCAAACCCCATCATGTTCTTCAAAGTGCCGGTGATGCCGGCAAGGGAGTGGGCCTTGAGCACGGGAAGGGAGACGATGGTGCACTCAAAGGCGATCTTTGGCAGGTAGATCTCGGGAAAAACCGGATTGGCTCTGTTTTCAAGCTTTACCAGGGGCTCATGGTTCAGATCGACAAGGGAAACATTGCATTCCGACGACAGTCTGTCGTACCCAAGACGGGTAAAGACCTCGTGGGTTTCAAGAGCACTGTCACCGCAGCCTTCGGCAATGACGATTTCGGCATCTGACCGGTCTTGAATGTAGTCCACCACGGCCCTGCAAAGGGCAACAGGGGTGGTCACCGGAAAGGGGCTGTGGTTGACAAGATTGGGCTTTAACAACACCGGTTTTTCCGTGGTAAAAAGCGCCAGGGCACCGGTTTTGTCCAGCGCTTCCGCCACGCTGGTTCTGTAAGACGCCAGTGTTATTGTGAGAAGATCCATTTTTTCTGTATAACACCGATGGCGACGATTCTCAATACAAAAAAATCGCTGAAAATGCTTTTAAAGGACCGACTCGGCATCCCGCAAAAGGGTCTCCCCCCTCCAGGGTCAGCTGGAAATCTTTCCCGCTCCGGAAAAAGAGCCTGCCCTCGCTGCCGTAACAAAGCACTCCAACTGATCTATACTGAAATCAACCATGACCCGTTCCTCTCCCTCCACCGTTTTCCGTGGTGTCTTGCCGGTAAAACCGACGGCCGCCTGCTCCTCTCTCCAGGCTGAAATCATAAGAGAAAAAGACTTTTTTGCAAGGATTGCAGACAAACTTGAGTGTTCGGGCGGCAGGAATTGCTGTGATTATCCGGGATTCGCCAACTTTAAAAACAGACTGACCAGCGACTGTCGTAGGGCATGTTTCGACCTGTCCCTAACCAACCCAATTTTCAATTTTCAATGACGCTATTCTGCTGAATTCTTTCTCATTATTTGTAACTAACACCAAATTATTACTCATTGCATGAGCTGCAATAAGAAGATCAAGAGGACCAATGAATCTCCCCTGGCTTTCAAGCTGAGCACGAATTTCACCATAAAACTTAGACGCATTTTCATCATATGGAAGAATCTCAAAAGGGATAAGAAACTCTTCCAATCGCTTGGCGTTTTGTTTTCGGAATTTGCTTTTTGAAACACCATAATGGAGTTCAGAAACAGTAATACTTGATATGCCAATTTGACCGATTTCTGTATCTTTAAATTTTTGAATAACCTCTATAGGTTTTCGATTCATAATATAAATGCATATATTCGTATCAATCAAAAAGTTCATCCAGGCCAACTCTTTCCTGTTGGGAACCAGGCTGATTCCGATCAGTCATGAAAGGTTTATCATATTTTTTAAGATTTTTTTCCCAAACACTCCATGCACTCTTATCCTTTGGTATTAACAGAATCCCTTGTGAAATCCTTTTAATATATACTTCCTCTCCTTCGAATCGATAAGCTTTTGGTAGTCGTAAAGCCTGGCTGCGACCATTAAAAAATAATTTTGCAGTATCCATTTTCCCCTCCTGTACAATGAGCTATATCATAACGTATATACCGTATCACTATTTTGTCAAGCTTCCATTGAACGAACCACGATCTTATCCGTTTGGTTGGACAAGCCGGAGCCCCCTGTATGGGGTATTCTTTGATACTTTAGCGTAAGAGTATTTGTATCCTAGCAAATGTTCTCTTGATCCTCGGGATGGTCATGGTGTCGTAAAAATCGATTGAGTATGCCGCCTGCTTTTTTCCCCGTCTTATCCATCCCTGTTGCAGCTGCCGCTGGTGGGCGAGATCTGGCATTGGTCTTCTCCATTACGGACTATAGGCAGATTCCCTTGGGGCATCAGTAGAAAAATAGAAGAGAGTGTTCCCTCCCGAGCCCAAATGAGGTATAATGGACCTATGAAAATTCCCAAAAGAATACAACCCCTGATAGAAGACGGCCTGGTGGATGAAGTGATCCGCCCGCTGATGAGCGGGAAAGAGGCCGCCGTATATGTCGTTCGCTGCGGTACCGAGATCCGCTGCGCCAAGGTATACAAGGACGCGGACAGGCGCAGCTTTAAACAGGCCGTTCAATACCAGGAAGGCCGCAAGGTGCGAAACAGCCGCCGGGCCCGGGCAATGGAGAAACACTCCCGGTTCGGCCGGAACCAGCAGGAAGAGATCTGGCAGACGGCAGAATTCGATGCCCTCCATCGCCTGGCCCATGCCGGCGTGAGGGTCCCTGAGGCCTACGGCTGCTTCAGCGGCGTACTGCTCATGGAGCTGATCACCGATGCAGAGGGCCGGGTTGCCCCCCGGCTGACCGATGTGACCCTGAGCGCCGAACAAGCACTGTCAGACCATGCCGTGGTGATGAAATACGTGATGCGCATGCTCTGT
>JAWOGI010000244.1:0-2580 GCA_046496975.1 Desulfobacteraceae bacterium
CTGCATTCCAACCGATACTTCTACCTGGAAGTAATAGATGAATAGAAAACTAACCTGGACCGAAGAATTATGGAACAGAAACCACAAGATAATCTCGAACAAATTTTCAAAAAATATTATTCCGCCCACATGCAAGGTCGCCTTTTGGAAGCTGAAAAAG
This sequence comes from Desulfobacteraceae bacterium, assembly GCA_046496975.1. Lineage (GTDB taxonomy): Bacteria > Desulfobacterota > Desulfobacteria > Desulfobacterales > Desulfobacteraceae > DATFJZ01. Next base: position 161 of record JAWOGI010000244.1, read on the forward strand.
GCTATAGGGAAATTTTGAAAACAAGGCCCGAATGGGGACAGGTGCTAAATGCGCTTGGAAACCTGTATCTGGACCAGGAGCGGCCGGAGAAGGCCAAACCGGTCTTTGAAAAAGCAGTCCATCTCAACCCGCCCGATCTGTCAGCTTGCTATAACCTGGGAAGACTTAAACAGTTGGAGACTGACCATCAGGGTGCCATAGTTATCTATACGCGTATGCTCGATCAACAGCCCAATATCGGTCAGGTCTGGAATAATCAGGGAGTGGCATACCGGGAACTCGGCAAACTGGATGATGCTGTTGCAAGTTTTCGGTCGGCAGTGAGGTTTGCTCCTGAAATGGCAGAAGCATGGAACAATCTTGGTGTGGCCCAGGATGAGCTTGATCTGACGGAAAACGCTTTAAATTCATATAAAAAAGCCATTGAGATACAGCCGGATTATCTATCCCCCCATTTAAATCTCGGGCTTCTCCTTCAAAAGAGCGAACAGTTCAAAGCGGCTGAAGAACATTACAATCAGGTGCTTAAAATAGAGCCGGACAATGAAGTTGCAAGATTCATGCTCCAAAGCATGGGAGGGGATGAAACACCTGATGCTGCACCGGTGGAACATGTTCGCAGTATTTTTGATCAGTGTGCTGAAAATTTTGAAACGATTCTGGTTAAAGGGCTGGAATATAAAACCCCTGAACTCCTCTTTAATCTTGTGCGCCCCTGTTTGACTGAAAATATGTCAATTCTCGATCTTGGCTGCGGTACGGGGCTGGGCGCACACCTGTATCGACCGTTTGCAAAAAGCCTGACAGGTGTTGATGTATCGGCAAAGATGCTCAAAAAAGCCTCTGAAAAAAAAATATACAACCGGCTTGAGGTTTTTGACATTCTTCAGGACTGGGTTTTTCCAACAAAATTTGACCTGATTTACAGCTCCGACGTCTTTGTCTATTTTGGGAATTTGGATATGATTCTCAAATCCGCATCTTCATACCTTGTTAACGGCGGAACCATTGCATTTTCAGTAGAAAAACTCAAAGGTAATACCACAAATTATCAATTGTACCCCAGCGGCCGCTATGCCCATTCAGAGAAATATATTGAGGAGTGCCTGAACCGGCATGAATTAAAAACAATTGAAATAAGCAAAACTGATATCAGGAACCAGTCGGGAAATCCAGTCAAAGGACTGTTGCTTGTGGCAAAAAAGAATTTTATCCTGCCCGGTTGACAAGCTTTTCCAGGGTTGCCATCTCGATGGGCCGGTCCAGCAGACGCTTGCCCTTGAGCACGGCCTGACTGTCATGGAAATCCCCCCTGGGATTCTCTTTTTCGGCATAGAGAACACCGGTGGGGATTTTTTTCTCCTCCCGGTCAAGGGTCAGGGTCAGGGCTCCCTGAAAATCCGAGCTTTCATGGTCGGTTTCATCCAGGCGGTACACCCGCTCCTTGTACCATTTGCCGGTATTGACTCTGTTAAACGAGGGACATGGCTGGAGGATGTCGATCATGGAAAAGCCTTTGTGGGCCATGGCCGCCTGGATAAGTTGGGTGAGCTGCTCTTTGTCGCCGGAAGACCCCCTGGCGACGAAACCGGCCCCTGACATCAACGCCACCCCAAGGGGATTGAAGGGTATGGAGGCGCTCCCCTGGTGCTGGAGCTTTGTCTTCATGTGAAAATCTGAAGTGGGGGAGGCCTGTCCCTTGGTGAGCCCGTAAACCCGGTTGTTGTGCACCAGAAGGGTCAGATCGATGTTGCGCCGGATGGCGGCCAGAAAGTGGTTCCCCCCCTCTCCGTAGCAATCCCCGTCCCCGGAGTTGACAACAATGTTGAGATCCTTGTTGGCGATCTTGGCACCGGTGGCAACGCAGAGTGCCCTGCCGTGGAGGGTGTGGAACATATTGCAGTGGAGGAAATTCGGTGTTTTGCCTGCCTGCCCGATGCCGGAGATCAAGGTCAGCTTTTCCGGGGGCAGGTCCATGGCGGCAAAGGCCTCCTTCATGGATTGGAGAATGGAAAAATTGCCGCAGCCGGGGCACCATTTGTTTTCAACGGTATTGTCAAAATCTTTGGAAGAGACCATAATTACTGCTCCATCATTGTGGTGATTGTTTGAACGATAAACCGGGGACCCATGGGACGTCCGTCATACTTGAGGACCCTTCCTGCAGGGAAAATGCCGGTCTGGCCGGTGATGAGGCTGCCAAGCTGACCGGTGGCGTTCTGCTCCACCATGATCAGCTTTTTATCCCCGGCAAGGGCGGTGACCTTTTCCCAGTCCAGGGGCCAGAGATCCTTGAAAATCAGCCACCCCACGTCGTGCCCCATCCCCCTGAGAACCTGTCCGGCCTCGATGATGCTGCCCTGGGTGGAGCCCCACCCGCAAAGCAGGGTGCCGCTCTCCTGGCTGAACACCAGAGGAGA
>JAWOGI010000254.1:0-3117 GCA_046496975.1 Desulfobacteraceae bacterium
TCCATTGTTTGGACCACGCTGCAGACGGGTATTTCTCCCACGATGAGCTCCGGCAAGGCTTGTAAAGCCATGCTTGATTCAATAGACAGGCCCGTAAATGGTTCTTTAATTGATCTGGGGTCAGGCTGGGGAACCCTCGTTGTCGCCCTCGCCCGTAGGTACCCACGCCATCAAGTGATAGGCTATGAACTGTCATGGCTGCCATGGGTGGTCTCAATAATTTGGAAATATAGCCTAGGTCTGGACAACCTTACGATTTATCGCAAAGACTTCAAAGAGGCTGAACTCAGCAATGTTTCTGTTCTATTCTGTTATCTTTTCCCTGGAGGTATGGTTTCTCTTCATGAAAAACTGAAACGTGAACAAATAAAAGAGATTCTCATCGTGAGTAACACGTTCGCCTTACCTTCCTGTCAACCTGCAAAAGTCATTCGACTTAAAGATATCTATCACACTCCGATTTACGTATATTCTTGGAGAGGCAAATAGCTCTTTTACCACCCAAAAAAAATCAGCGTTTTCGAGGTTTGGCCCTGCTGGTGGGCATGGCCGCCAGGGGATCATCGGGCCAGTGGTGTTTGGGATACCGGCCCATGAGGTCTTTTTTCACCTCCCTGTAGGTGTTCGTCCAGAAGTTTTCAAGGTCCGATGTGATCTGAACGGGCCGGCCGGCCGGGGAGAGCAGGGAGATGCCAGAGCGGCTTCGATCTCTGGAAGGTGGGGGTGTATGGGCAGCGTTCCTTTCATGGGTCCCCCTCCTGACGTTCTGCCCCATGGGGCAGGTCATTGATCTCTGAAAACCGCTCTTCCCGGGCAATCTGCCACAAAGCGGCGACCCTGGGGTTGGACAGGTTCTTCTTCCGGGTGCAGAGACCAATGACAAAGGGGGGCAACTCCGGAGTGTTCTCCAGGATTTTCACCCGGTTGAGAAACGGGCTGTTGTCCAGCACCATACCGGGGACAAGGCCGATGCCGAACCCCAGGCTGACCATGACAATGATCGCCTCGTTGCCGGCCACCCGGGAATAGATGCGGGGAACAAACGCCTCTTTTGCAAGCCACTGGTCGATGCGGTCCCGGCTCAGGCCCCGGTCCGGGATGATCAAGGGCGTCTGCTCCCAGTCTATGGCACCGGCCCTGGTGTGAACCACGCCGGAGGTGTCCAGGGAAGCGATAAAGACCAGGGGGCTGTGGCAGAGGGGCTGGAACACCAGCTCTTTGCCCAGGGTGTCGGGCTGGGCGGCGATGACCATGTCGGCATCCTGGCCGGCAAGCTTGGCCAGGGCCCTGGCCGCGTCCCCGGTCTCAAGGTGGATGGTAACCCCGGGGCAGGCGCTGCGAAAGGCCGCCATGATGCCGGGGAGAATCCCGTATACGGCGGTGACCGAGCTGTACAGGGCCAGCTCCCCCTTCAAAAAATCGTCACAGGCCAGCTCGTCCCGGAGGCGGTCATAGCGCTGGAGCACATCATTGGCATATGTCTTAAACGCCCGGCCCGCCGGGGTCAGCTCCACGGAGCGGTTGTCCCGGAGAAACAGAGTTTCCCCCAGGTCCGATTCCAGGCGCTGGATCACCCGGGTCAATGCCGACGGCGTGATATGGCAGGCATGGCTGGTCCTGGCAAAATGGAGGGTCCCTGCAAGGTGCCGGAACAGTTTGAGGGTGCGAAGATCCATGGCGCTCCTGGTAATGGTTTCACCGTTACAGAACTTGACCACACCTTCGGTCTGATCCAGTCCACGTTCTACAAGGCAATGCGGGGCTTGGTTGCAAGCCTTTCCTCCGTGTATCACCATATTGCATAAAAGGCAACACACCATGACCCCGTTGTCCCGTTCTCTTCTTTGCTCTTGATCAAAAGAAAGAATTATAGTACCGTTTTCTTTTGGGGAAATCGTTTTTTGCTTCTGAAAAAGGAAGGTCATGTCGCTTTTTTTGATCACATTTGAATCAATCGCACTTCTGCTGGTGATCGGGTGTGGGGGATTTATGATCCTGAACCGTAATATCCTGCCGGAGTCCGCCTTTTCCTTTCTCTCCCCCCTCTCCCTGGATATTGCGCTTCCCTGTCTGATATTTACCAACATTATCACCAATTTTAAGCCCCTTGCCTTTCCCGGATGGTGGCTTCTTCCCCTTTGGTGGACCGGCTTTACCGTGATTTCATCAGGTGCGGCATTCCTCTTCGGGCAGATTGCCCGACCTGGGGTGAGAAAAGAATTTATCGTCAGCCTGCTGTACCCCAACGCCATTTTTTTCCCCCTTGCAATTCTGACCGGGATGTTCGGCAATGATTCGCCCCATATCGTCAGCCTTTTTTTGTTTGTTCTTTTTTACCCCTCCTTTCTTTTCAGCACCTGCCATCTTTTCTGGAAAAAAACAAATCCGCCTGTCCGGTGGAACCGCATCTTCAATACAATGCTCATTGTTACCCTTCTGGCCACGGGTCTTCGGCTTATGGATCTCCAGATGTACATACCGGCATTTGTGCTGGGCGCAGTAAAAATGGTGGGGAGCATGACAGTCCCCCTTCTCATGCTGATCATCGGTGGAAATATTTATGTCGATTTCAAAAACAGAAAAAAAATTATAGTGCGGGAGTTGATCTGGTTCCTTTGCATAAAAAACATTGCCTACCCGGTAATAGCCCTCTTTTTTTTGTACCTGCTGCAACCGCCTTTTACCATTGCCTTGATGATACTGCTTCAAAGCGCAGTACCTCCGGTAACGGCCATTCCAGTGGTTGTTGAAAAAGAAGGCGGAAAACGCGATGCTGTTAATCAGTTTCTCTTTACAAGTGCCCTGTTTGCCCTGGTAACGATTCCCATGACCATGTTTTTATTGGGAAATCTGTATCCGGGACATTTTTGAGCTCTTCACCGGGATCACCTTTTATTTTCCCTTTTTTCCTTGACAGGTTCCCCTCAGACTGATACCCAAACCAAAACCAGTAAAAACAGCCTGTCAGAAGACAGGCAGAAAAAGGTGATCTTCAAGACCTTTCACACCATGGGATATGACCCCGACGAACTCCAGAACAAAACCGGCATCCCCGTTGTTGTCCTCAACCACGGGAATCTCGGCGACCAGCGCAGACAGCTTTTTGATTCCCTTGAC
>JAWOGI010000277.1:0-7612 GCA_046496975.1 Desulfobacteraceae bacterium
GCCGGGGTGGCCCATGAGATCAATACCCCCGTGGGGGTGGGGGTCACGGCCGCCTCCTTTCTCCAGACAAAAACCGGTGAACTGCAGAAATTGTACGAGGCGGGAAATTTAAAACGAAGCGAGCTGGAGTCCTATCTGACCACCATTGACGAGGTTGCCCACTCGATCCTCATCAACATGGAGAGGGCTGCCGGGCTGATCAGCAGTTTCAAGCAGGTGGCCGTGGATCAGTCCAACGAGGAAAAACGTCTCTTTGATATTCGCCAGTACATTGGCGAGGTGCTGCTCAGCCTCCGGCCAAAGTATAAAAATACCGGCCACGATATCCAGGTGGTCTGCCCCGATGATTTTGAAATTTACTCCTACCCCGGAGCCTTTTCCCAGATCATCAGCAACCTTTTGGTTAATTCGTTGACCCACGGTTTAAAGGATGTTGAACAGGGCGAAATTGTCTTTGAAATCAGCCGGGAAAACGGGAATATCTGGCTGGTCTACCGGGACAACGGCGCCGGCATGACAGAAGAACAGAAAACAAAGATTTTCGAGCCGTTTTACACAACCATGAGGGGTAAGGGCGGAACAGGCCTTGGCATGTCCATCGTGTTCAACCTTGTCACCCAGACCCTCAAGGGCACCATTGAATGCCGAACCGCCCCTGGCAGGGGGGCCGAGTTTACAATAAAATTCCCCCAGTCTACCCTGGAGTAACCTTCTGTTGCCTTTACAAGAGACAATAAACAAGAAACAAGAAACAAGGCATGGTCTTATTCAAGTTTCATGGTTTGTTGTGATGCTGTTGCATCATGGGGGGGTATGGAAATAGAGAACACATCCCGATGGTATCTCCACCCTGTTTTTATCTTTGCCTGTTCCCTGCTGGCCCTGGCAACGGCACTGGTTATTACCATCTACTGGTATATGGAGATCACAGCGGCCCTTGAGATCATCATCAAGAAGTTCCACATTGATCCAGGCCAGATTTTTCCCTCCCGGACGGGGATGATTTTTCTCGTTTTAACCCTGCTGATCACCGTTGTGCTCACCGGCATTTTTCTGGCATTTATCTATTACCAGCGAACGGTGAGCCTGTTCCGGCTCCAGCACAATTTTGTGTACAATTTTACCCATGAACTGAAAACCCCTGTCACCTCCCTGAAAATATACCTTGAAACATTTCTCCGCCATGAGCTTTCCAGTGACGACATCAAAAAATACAGCCAGTACATGCTCATCGATGTGGGCCGGCTCATCACCAACATCAATTCGATTCTCAATCTTGCCAAGATCGAGAGCAGAAGCTACGGCGCCGAACTTGTCACCGAAGACCTGGTAGCCATGACCCGAATGGTGTGTGACAAAAACGGCACGCTTTTCCGGAATTGCACCATCACACTTGACAACGAGACCGGCAGGAAATTTCTGTTCCCCGTGAACATGCTTCTCTTTGAGATGCTTGTGATGAATATTCTCTCCAATGCTGTCAAGTACAACGACTCTGACAGCCCCAGGGTTGCCATTCGTTTTTATGCCGACAAACATCGGCTCAAGATCGATTTTTCAGACAACGGCATCGGCATTGAAAAAAAAGAATTGAAAAAGATTTTCAGGAAATTTTACACCACCACACGGCAGGAAAGCTCTGATGTCAAGGGAAGCGGCCTTGGCCTCTACCTGGTTTTCAGCATAGCAAAAATACACGGCTGGAAGGTGAGGGCAAAAAGCAACGGCAGCCACAGGGGGGCTGTTTTTACCATCAGCCTGCCCCGGGAGGGAGATGCCGACATTAAAGGGAGGAATCTATGGAAGATGCTGAAAAAGAGCGCATACTGGTCATAGAGGATGAAGAGCATATCGCCGAAGGGATAAAGCTGAACCTGACCATCCAGGGGTACGCCGTCGCCCTGGCCTGTGACGGGGTTACAGGCCTTGAGAAGTGGCGGGAGTGGAAACCCGGTCTCATTGTTCTGGACATCATGCTGCCCATGATTGACGGGTTTTCTGTGCTGAGGACCATCAGGAAAGAGGACGAGAGGATCCCCGTGCTGATCCTTTCAGCCAGGGGAAGCAGCGAGGACAAGGTCAAGGGACTTCGTTTCGGCGTGGATGACTACCTTGCCAAACCCTTTGACCTGGACGAGTTTCTTTTGCGGGTGCAGCGGCTTCTTGCCAGGAGATCATGGAATGTTCGGGAGGGAGAGAAAACAACAGGCGAAAAACAATTTTTTTCAGGGGAATCCTACACCTTCGGGCCCAATTATGTCGATTTTACCACCTGTACTGCCCGGTGTAAAGCCGGCACCATCACCCTCACCGAACAGGAGATGAAGCTCTTCAAGGTGTTCATTGCCAACCGGGGCCGGCCTGTTTCACGGACCACCCTTCTCAATGTCGGCTGGGGCTATTCAAAAGAGACCTCCACCAGGACCGTGGACAACTTCATGGTGCGGTTTCGCAAGTATTTTGAAAAGGATCCCAAAAACCCCCGGTTCTTTAAGAGTCGGCGCTCCGTTGGGTATATCTTCGACCATTGATCAACGGTGATTCATTGTTTGTTGTGAGCACTCTGCTCATGGTCGTTATTTCTAAAGGGCAGGTCCTGATACCAGTGACAGCACATACTTTTCGTCAATGGTTGTTGAAAAGCAGGAAACATCGGCGGGTTCTGAGTGGTGCAATATTTCTTGGTCAAAAACTTCAACTTTGTGGAGGCTTTCGTTGAATCCCATTTTGATGTATTTTAGATAGGCCTCTTTCAGGGTCCACCGCTTAAAGACCTCAAAGGGGGTTTGAATCATTCCGTCAATCTCTTTTCCGGTGAAGGCGGTGTTCAAAAATGAGGTGCCGGGCAGGCTCTTGATTTTTTCAATGTCAAGACCGATGTCCCTGTCTCTCTCTGTGCAGGTTGCTGCAGCTGCATATTCCCCTGAATGGGAGATGGAGATTCCAAGGCCTTCAAAGTCGGCCAGGAAAGGGGCGCCTTTTTCACGGTGGGAAATCTCAATGGCATCCAGTGGGGTGATGCTGTCATTGTTGGCTTTTGCCATCTGTTTGATCAGAAACCGTCCTGCCATCCATTCCAGCTGCTTCTTGCCGGCCTTGAACCGGTTTACGGTGTCAAGCTCCGGGGAAGAGAGAAACTGGATTGTAAAATTTTCTTTTTTAAAAAAAACGTTTCTCAATGAATTCAAACTGTGGTAGCTTTCCGGGGTGCAGGTGTGGTGCATCACCTCGGTTATTTTTACACACCAGACCTTGACATTAGGTTCTGGCTCCAGGGAAATTACGGGAAGCTGGTCTAAAGGCGGTACTGATGTTATCATGGTCACGGCTTTTGATCTGGGGGCTGCTGGTTGATTCCGCATCCCGTTTTTACCAGGAACTCGGGTTCTGTTGTGAAATCGTTGTTTTTGACCCGGGGCAGCGGCCCGGGCTCAAATAACGCCAAACAGGCCAGAAGTGTATCACGGGAGACAGGAAAAGAAAAGGTTAGTTTTCGTTCAAACACTACTTGAGGAGTTGAGGGGCATATGCAGTCGTCAGAGGGGGGGAGCACAAAAACCGGGCAGTTTGTCTCTTTCAGGATAGATGATTATCTGATGGGCATCGATATCCTCAAGGTGCGGGAGGTGAACATGCTCCTTGACATCACCCCTGTTCAGCACGCCCCGGATTATGTCCGGGGCCTGATCAATCTCAGGGGGCAGACGGTGCTTGTGTTTGACCTCGGGGTTGTCATGGGCGGCAGAAAACGGGTCTTGACCGACCAGAGCCACAATATTATCTTGAAAGCAGACGATGTGGGGCTTCTCGTGGACAGTATCGGTGACGTTGTCTCGGTGCGGGAAGATGCCATTGAACCCCTGCCGGCAAACAGGGATACGCTGACTGCCAGGTATGCGGAAAATGTCGTCAAGCTTGACAAGGAGCTCATGACCATCGTTTCAATTGAAAAGATTCTGGGCCAGTCAAAAACCAGGACGTCTGAATGAATGGCCAGCGTAAGGGGGAGCAATGGCTGATACAGGGGTAAGCGATCTTGCTGCCGGGGCAGGCAGCGAATTCATTACCGAGATAAAAGACGATCTTGAACAGCTGGAACCGGATCTTCTTGCCATGGAAGAGCAGACATCAGGTGTCGACAAGGAGCTGATAAACCATGCCTTCAGGGCAATCCACAGCATCAAGGGAGGGGCAGGGTTCTGCGGATTAAAGGACCTTGGCCTTCTCAGCCACGCCATGGAAAATGTTTTGATGCGTATCCGGGACGGCAGGCTCGCCATCACCCCAAATATTGCCGATGCCCTTCTTTCCGGGCTTGACAAGTTAAAGCTCATGGTCTCTTCCCTGGATTCAGAGGAGGAGGTCCTTTACCAGGAAGAGATTGATCTCTTTGAACAGCTTCTCTCTTCAGAGCAAACAGTTGATTCTCCGGAAACCGATAATTCCGGTGCTGTTTTTTCCAGTGCCAATGATGAAAATGCCGGTCTGTCCGGAAAAACCGCTTGCGGTGCTGTGTCGTCAGATCAATCTCCCGGCAGGACCCGGCCGGCTGAGCCGGGGGATATGATTACCCTTGAAACCCCGGAAGCATCGGTTTTCAATTCAAAGAGATTCCAGGTGAGCAGGGAGAAAATCGAGACCGCCCTAAACGAGAATCAGTTCATCTATGCCGTCTGGTTTGATCCGGTCAGGGATTTCATGGAAAAGCAGAGAAAACCGGCAGACCTTTACAAGGACATTGAAAACACCGGTGAGGTGCTTTTTTTTGATCTGGATCCCGGCCGGGAGCTGCCAGACCTGGCAGAGGGGGCAGAGGGGTTTTACCTGGTGGTTGCCACCATCCTGGATGGTGCGTTCATCGCCGAGGTCCTTGAAGTTCCCGGTGATGAAATTTACCTGTTTGATTCCAAGCTGTTATCGTTTCTTGTGTCCGGCGACAGAAGCCATGTCGACATGCCAAAGCCCCAGGGCGGTGAATCGCCATCTCCCTTGCCTGAAACTCTTGACCAGGCCGGCGGCAGAAGTGAGAGCGCCGGGCCGGAGGCTGCCGATGAACCGGCTGTGCCGGAGCCGGTTGTATCAGATTCCGCCGGGGAACCGGCTGGGCCGGCGTATGCCGAAAAAAAGAGCGAAAAGACAGCTCTGGACAAGAGAAAAGCCTCTGAAACCATCAGGGTCAATGTGGACCTGATCACACGGTTGATGAATTTTGCCGGTGAGCTTGTGTTGAGCCGGAACCAGCTCCGGCCCCTGATCGACGAGTACGCCCGGGAAAATGCCGATTTGAACAGTGTGATGCAGGACCTTGACATGGTGACCTCGGAGATCCAGGAGGACATCATGCAGATCCGCATGCAGCCTGTGGGGCATCTGTTCTCCCGGTTCAAGCGCATCATCCGGGATACCGCCCGGCAGCTGGCAAAAAAAGTGTCGTATACCATGGAAGGAGAGGAGGTCGAACTGGACAGGACCGTTCTCGAGGGGCTGGCAAGCCCCATGACCCATTTGATGCGCAATTGTGTGGACCACGGAATTGAAGCCCCTGATCAGCGCAGGAGTGCCGGAAAGCCTGAAACAGGTACAATTGCGGTAAAGGCCTTTCACCAGGGCGGCCATGTCCACATCATTGTGTCCGATGACGGAAAGGGGATTGATCCTGAAAAGATATCCGCTGCTGCCGTGGAAAAAAAAGTGATAACCGAGGAGACTGCCGGTAAGATGACCAGCCGGGAAAAGATTGACCTGATCTTCAGCCCGGGATTTTCCACGTCAGACGAGATCACCGATGTGTCAGGCCGGGGGGTCGGCATGGATGTGGTGAAAACAAATATCGAAAAGCTCAGGGGTTATATTGACATCGATTCTTTTCCCGGCCGGGGCACCATTGTCCAGGTGATCCTGCCATTGACCCTTGCCATCGTGTCGGCCCTTATTGTGGGCATAGACAGGTTCAGGTTTGCCATCCCCCAGGTGAATGTCAGTGAGGTGATTTTTCTAAAATCCAGTGATCTGAAAAAAAAACTCGAGAAACTCGGCGGCTCGGATGTGATACGCCTCAGGGAACGCCTGCTTCCTGTGATCCGATTGCGAAACCTCTTGGATATAGACACCTTTTACATTGATGAAACAACCGGAGAAAAGAAGATCGAGCGGCGCAGGACACTGGCAGACCGGAGAAAGGGAACCAGCGAAAGTTCCCCGGATATGGAACAGCGGTCAAGCAGACAGGACAGACGGCAAGACGAGGAGGAGGAACTCTATATTGTTGTAATCAAGGTGGGGGTGAACCAGTTCGGCCTCTGCGTGGAGACCCTTTTTGACAATGAAGAGATTGTTGTAAAGCCCCTGTCGGAACATATCAAATCCTGCAGGTGTTTCAGCGGGGCAACCATCCTGGGGGACGGCGGTGTTATCATGATTCTCGATGCCTCGGGTATGGCCAATGAGGCGGATCTGCGGTTTGCCGTTGTCAATGCAGAAGAGCAGCGGAGAAAGTCCAGAGAAGCGGAAAGGCGACAGGCCCTGTCCGAAGGCAGAAACGTTATTGTGTTTGCCAATGCTGAAAACGAATTTTTTGCCATTCCCCTGGAAAAGATGGTCCGGCTGGAAAAAATAGAGCCCCGGGCCGTCCACACCATCGGCAGCCGCAAATTCATTGAGTTCCGAAAGACCACCATCCCCATCTTTCATCTTGAGGAGTTTGTGGCGGCCAATCCCTGTGCCGGAAAGCTTGAAGAGCTCTACGTGATTATCCCGAAAGGACTCTCTGTAAAGTCCGGAATCATTGTGTCTGATGTCATCGACACCATGGAGGTGTTCCAGGAACTTCAGCGGGAAGCTAATTCCCCGGACGCTGTGGAAGGGACGGCTTTTGTTGACAACCGGCTGGTACAATTCCTCGATATGGAAAAAATTACAGGGCTGATGGAAGCGAAAATGTGAGGGGTTCCTTCAACTAAACCAGGATAACAGAATAACAGGCTGATAAAGGAGACACACGCCATGAAGCTGCTCATTGTGGATGACAAGGCATCCATTCGTTCGGAGATGAAAAAAATTTTACACCAGCTGGACTTTAAAGATATTACCGAAGCCAGTGACGGCAATGATGCATGGTTCAAGCTCAAGGCGGAATTTGAAGGCAAGGAGCCTGACAAGTACGATTTGATCATATCGGACATGGAAATGCCTGAAATGTCGGGCCTGGAACTTTTACAGGCGGTGAGAAGCGATGAGCAGTTAAAGGAGACCCCCTTTATCATGGTGACCACTGTCAACACCAAGGATGTGATCCTCAAAACCATGAAGCTTGGAATCAAGGGGTATATCATAAAACCCTTCAATCTTCAGTCTGTGGCGGCAAAACTTGCCCAGGCAGGCCTGCTGGGTTAAGTCGAAAATCGAAAATGGGGTCAGGCCTGCGTTATTGTCATTATCTTCCCTATCCAGTATAATCCCAAAAACGCCGTAGATAATGACAATAACGCAGGCCTGACCCCTAACAGGTATTGAAGGATGGATTGTGACTGAACCGTTCACTATTATTGTGGGGGATGCCGATCCCGTTACCATGGAAATGATGGTAGCCGCTGCCAGGTCCATACCTGATGTG